>NZ_PIJF01000039.1:0-29543 GCF_002809985.1 Geobacillus sp. WSUCF-018B | reverse complement strand
GGTTGCATCAGGGGCAGGTTGACAGCTGCCCAACGACGCAGGTCATGCCTGTGTCGTTCCTTCAACGATGTACTCTATTCCTTTTCGTTGAAGGTTCATGGCACCAATGCGGTCATCGTTTGAGGTATATCCGCATGTTCGGCAACAAAAGGTGTGTGTACGCTTGTTTCGATTGGCTTTTTCCGTATGCCCGCACTTTGGACATGTCAAAGAGGTGTAATGCGGAGCAACCACCATCACTTTTGACCCATGCAAACGCGCCTTATACTCTAACATTTGACGGAACTGATAGAAAGCCCACGATACGGTTTCATATCGGTCATGGATCCATACACGTTCTGTTTTTTCACGAATGCCTGTTAAAAAGAGATGTGTGGTATAAAAAAGGAAAAATGATGTTTTGATTTTCTCTATCATAATCGTCTTTCTTTGTCAAGTACACTTTGTGGTGAAGAGCCAACAATTTTTAGTTCTGCCACCTAAAGTTTCATATTTTCATCATTGATCCTATATAAATCCAACTGGAAGTTTAACTTATAGGGGGCAAAAAAAACAGACTCTCTGTTTTTTCGTTTCTTTCATTTTTTCCTATTCCAAAATGGAAAACCGCCCCCGTTCAATTGGAAGGCGGTTCATTCCGGCGGACGATGCGCATCGGGCAGCCGGCGACCATCGCTCCAGGCGGGACGTCTTGATGGACGATGGTGCCGGCGGCGACGACGGCGCGGTCGCCGATCACCACACCGGGCAAAATGGTCGAGTTCGCGCCGATCATCACCTCATCGCCGATCACCACATCGCCGAGGCGGTATTCGTCAACCAAATATTCGTGAGCGAGAATCGTCGTGTTGTAGCCGATGACGCAGTTGCGGCCGATGCGGATTTTTTCAGGGAAGAGAATATCTGGCATGACCATAAAGGCGAGCGCCGTTTGTTCGCCGATGTTCATGCCGAGAAACGTGCGGTACAGCCAGTTTTTCAGCGGCAAAAACGGCGTGTAGCGCCCGATTTGAATGATGATGACGTTTTTCAGCACTTTCCAAAACGATACGGTGCGGTACAATTGCCAGAGCGAGTTCGCTCCTTGGACAGGGTATTTGGTCGTTCGTCTCACCGGGAGGATGATTCCTCCTTTCATTCGTTGATGCCGACAATGGCGAGCAAGTCGCTCATTTTCTCGAGCATATAGTCCGGTTTATATTGTTCCAAATATTGGCGCCCTTTAATCGCCCACGCGACGCCGGCTGTTTTCACCCCAGCGTTTTGGCCGGCCAACATGTCGTGGTAGTTGTCGCCGACCATGAGCGCTTCGTCCGGTGTTGACTGCAGCACCTCAAGCGCCTTGTAAATCGGCTCGGGGTCCGGCTTTGGCCGCGTGACGTCATCAAGGCCGATGACGCACGAGAAAAACGGTTCCAACCGCGTTTTCCTTAACCCCATCAGGGCGGTGTCGTGCATTTTCGTCGTCACGACGCCGAGGCGGAAGCCATGGCGGTGCAGCGTTTCGATCGTTTCATACACGGTGTCAAACTCGCGAATCAGTTCGTCATGATGGGCGTGGTTGAACGTGCGGTACGTCTTCACCATCTCCTCGACCCGTTCCGGATCGAGCGAGCCGAACGTTTCATAGAGCGACGGGCCGATGAACGGCAGGACGTCCTCACGTTTGTAACGGCCCGGATAGTACTTCTCCAACGTATGCAAAAACGACTGGATGATGAGCTCGTTCGTATCAATCAATGTGCCGTCAAGATCAAACAAAATGGTGCGAATCGTCATGAAGCGGCTTCCTTTCTAGTCGGTTGTTCAAAGCGGCGCCAAACGAACGCCACCGCCATTGTCAGCAATACGGCCGTCACCAAGCGGATGAAAAGCAGCGGCCAAACAGAGATGCCAAGCGGGACGAAAATGAGCGTATCTTCGACGACCGCATGGCAAGATACGAGAAAAATGAACGCCAGCGTCAAGTCGCGCTTCGAGACGCCGTCTTCTTTCGCCGCCTGAATCATCACCCCCGCCCCGTACGCCAAGCCGAACACAAACCCGGCGGCGAGCGTGAGCGATGTGTTCGCGCTCATGCCCAGCATCTTCGTCGCCGGCGCCATCCAGCGCGAAACGGCTTCGATCCAATGGCGTTCTTTTAAAATTTGAATGACCGTCATGAGCGGAATGACGATCGCGACAAGCTGCACAATGCCGGCGGCCGCTTTTTTCAGCGCCGCCAAGATGATCTCTCCCCAGCCGGACGGCGGGGCGGCTTCATGCGTGACAAACCCGTATTGGGCGATCTCCTGCCCCCCATCCCAGAAATGGGCGATCAACAAACCGGAGACAACGGCCAAGCCAATGCGCACGGCGAGCATGAGCCAAACGCTCATACCCGTCCGCGAAGCGACGGAAGACTCGACGATCAAGTTGTGAGAAAAGGAAAGCATGACCGCGAGAATGAACACTTCCTTCACCGTCAACTCGATCGTCAGCATCGCCCCGATCGCCGCGTACAATCCAAGCAAATTGCCGAGCACAAGCGGCACAGCCGCATCGCCGGATAAGCCGAACCATTTCATCAGCGGCGTAACCCCATCAATGATCCATGAAAAAAGCGGCGTCGGCTGTAGCAACGCCAACAGGAGCGTCACGGGGAAAATGATTTTCCCCAGCGCCCACGATGTCTTCAGCCCGGCGAGCACACCGCGCTGCAACGTTCCTGTCATGGTCTCCTCTCTCCTTTGCTTGCCTTGATCACCGCGGTGCGGTGAAACCTTGATTCTCTGGATGCCGCGCACCGCATCTTGTTCATCCGTCCGCACCTAACCGAAAAAAGCGGGAATGCAGCTCCCCGACAAGATTGTTCCCGCTGCGAAGCGCGGCGGCGAAGGAGCTGCATTCATCGCGGTTTCCCGCAAACCGAACAAGTCCGCAACGTTTCGCCGCCTCAAACGGCTATTCATCCCGATAGCGCGCGTCCGCCCATCCTTTCGCCCGGCGCACGATCCACAGCGCGATCGACAACACGATCAGCGTCACGGACACGACTTGCGCCGCGCGCAGGCTGCCGGCGAGCATCAAGCTGTCGGTGCGCATCCCTTCAATCCAAAAGCGGCCGATCGAGTACCAAATCAAATACGACAAAAACAGCTCGCCGCGCCGCAAGTTGACGCGCCGGAGCCAAAGCAAAAGACAAAAGCCGGCCAAATTCCAAAGCGATTCGTACAAAAACGTCGGATGCCAATAACGGCCGTCAATGTACATTTGATTGATGATCCAATCCGGCAAATGCAAATTTTCAAGAAACTGGCGCGACACCGGGCCGCCATGCGCTTCTTGGTTCATGAAATTGCCCCAGCGCCCGATCGCCTGGCCTAAAATGATGCTTGGCGCGGCAATGTCGGCGAGCTTCCAAAACGACAGCCCGCGCGCGCGGGCGAACACCGCGCCCGTCGCCACCGCGCCAATCAAACCGCCGTGAATGGCGAGGCCCCCTTGCCAAATTTTCGGAATCTCTGACAAATGCTTTGAATAATAGTGCCATTCAAACAGCACGTAATACGCCCGCGCGCACACAATGGCGATCGGCACGGCAAACAGCACTAAATCGACAAACGTCTCTTTCGGCAAGCCGCGCCGCACCGCTTCGCGCGTCGCGAGCCATAGCCCAATCAACACACCGGTGCCGATAATGACCCCATACCAATAAATCGTAATGGGGCCAAGGTGCAAAAACACGCGGTCGAGCGGCTGAATCGTCGATTCCATCGTTTCCACCTCCTATGCTCCATGCCCAAACGAGATCCATTCCTTTGACGCAAGAAACATCAGTCGTAATCGTGCGCGCCGTCTTCGATGGCGTCGCTCAATCGCGCCGAAAACTCCTCGGCTGCATTGACGCCCATCCGCTTCAGGCGGAAATTCATCGCCGCCACTTCGACGATGACCGCCAAGTTGCGCCCCGGACGAACCGGAATCGTCAATTTCGGCAATTCGGTATCCAAAATTTTCACTTTCTCTTCTTCCAACCCGAGCCGATCGTACTGCTTCTCCGGATCCCAAAGCTCCAAGTCGACGACGAGCGAAATGCGCTTATGCGTCCGCACCGCCCCGGCGCCGAACAGCGTCATCATGTTGATGATGCCAAGTCCGCGAATTTCGAGCAAATGTTCAATCAACTCGGGCGCGCTGCCGACGAGCGTATCTTCATCTTCTTGGCGGATTTCCACACAGTCGTCGGCGACCAACCGATGGCCGCGTTTGACGAGCTCCAGCGCCGTTTCGCTTTTGCCGACGCCGCTTTTGCCCGTGATCAACACCCCGACGCCGTACACATCGACAAGCACCCCGTGCACCGCGGTCGTGGGGGCGAGCTTGCTTTCCAAATAGTTTGTCAACCGGCTGGACAGGCGGGTCGTTTTCATCGTCGAGCGCATCACGGGCACCGACTGGCGCTCCGACGCTTCGATCAACTCCGGCGGCACTTCCAATCCACGCGAGACGATGATGCCTGGCGTAATGTCCGTGCAAAGCCGTTCCATCCGCGATTTTTTTTCTTCCGGCGTCAACGTTTCATAAAACGACAGCTCCGTCCGTCCGAGCAGCTGCAGACGCTCCGCCGGGTAATAGGCGAAATAGCCGGCCATTTCAATCCCCGGCCGCGACAAATCGCTTGTCGTAATCGGGCGGTAAATGCCCTCCGCGCCGCTGACGAGCTCGAGCTGGAACTGTTCAATGATGTCTTTCGTCCGCACTTTCGGCATACGCAGCCTTTCTCTCCTTTCCTCATCTTTTTTCATTGTAGCACGTTTCGTTTCGCCATTGAAGAAAACATTCCGCAGAAAACAAAACAAGGACGGTTCCCCGTCCCGATCACGCCCAATCCATCAAGCCGAAACGATCTTTCCCGCATCGCTTCTCCAACGGCGAAACATTGCCGCATCCGCCTCGCGGACACACGGCGCCACCCGCTTGGCAATGAACCGCAACCCGTTACGACCGGTTGCGGAGCGGCTCGATCACCGCTTTTTGCACAAGCAAATGGAAAAACGACAAGACGATCGACGCAAGCAGCGCGGTGCCAAAGCCGCCGATTTGAAACGCATCGCCCATCAGCCCTGCAGTCATCATGAGCGTGATGGCGTTAATGACAAACAAAAACAAACCGAGCGTCAACACGGTCACCGGCAGCGTCAACAAGATGAGCACCGGGCGCACGACGGCGTTGAGCACCGCCAAAACGACGCTCGCCAAAAACGCCGCGCCGATGCCGCTGAAGTGAATATCGTCAAAATAGCCGTCAATCGCCATCAGCAGCACCGTATTGATCAACACACCGATCAGCCAATTGAGCATCCCATCACCATCTTTATTCGAGTCTCGCGCCCGCCGGCCACACCTTGTTACAGTCCCAAAGAAACAGGGCCACGGCATTCGCCGGCAAACGGGCGCTTTCTCTTATTTTAACACTTGAATCCCTTTTATGACATTCCAAACGATGACAACAAGATTCACCGCCCCAGCAACGAGGAACCCAAGCCAGACGAGCCCGCCGCCAAAAAGAAGCGATTCCTCGCCCCAATGGCCGAACAGCACCGGCGACGCGGCCAACGCAATGAACAAGAGGATCGTAACGGCCGGAATCAAATGCGACACGAGCGACCGCTTCGCATGGCGTTTGACTTCGAGATCTTCGACAACAAAATAGACGACAATCGGCAAAATGAACGGCGCAAAAAAGACGCTGAAATAACAAAGCGCGGACAACACTTTGTTCGTCGACAATCGGCAATCCCCTTTCCAAGTTTCCTTTACCTGTATATACGACGGCCGCTAGGAAAAGTTTCCTGCCGACGGCAAAAAAAAGGCGGCGGCCGCCGGTGTCCCAAGCGGCGGACAAAGCCGCAAAGGCCTTTACGCCTTCACCGCTTCATATTGCGCCTGCATGCGCGCCCGGTCGCGCTCGAGAATCGGTTTTAAGTAGCGGCCGGTGTGCGACTCCTCCACCTCGGCCACCTCTTCCGGCGTGCCGACGGCCACGATTTGTCCGCCTCGGTCGCCGCCTTCCGGACCTAAGTCAATGATATAGTCCGCGGTTTTGATGACGTCCAAGTTATGTTCAATGACAAGCACGGTATCGCCGTTGTCGACGAGCCGATGGAGCACATCAAGCAGCCGGGCGATGTCATCGACATGAAGCCCGGTCGTCGGCTCGTCCAAAATGTAGAGCGTCCGGCCGTTGGAGCGGCGGTGAAGCTCAGCGGCGAGCTTGACGCGCTGCGCCTCGCCGCCCGAGAGCGTCGTCGCCGGCTGGCCGAGCTTCATATACCCAAGCCCGACGTCATAGAGCGTCTCGAGCTTGCGTTTGATTTTCGGGATCGAGGCGAAAAAGTCGAGCGCATCTTCGACCGTCATGTCCAAGACATCGGCGATGTTTTTCCCTTTATACGTCACCTCGAGCGTTTCGCGGTTGTACCGTTTGCCGTGGCACACTTCGCACGGGACGTACACGTCCGGCAAAAAGTGCATCTCAATTTTGATGATCCCATCGCCATGGCACGCCTCGCAGCGCCCGCCTTTGACATTGAAGCTGAACCGCCCTTTTTTGTAGCCGCGCACTTTCGCTTCGTTCGTCGAGGCAAACACGTCGCGGATGTCGTCAAACACCCCGGTGTACGTCGCCGGGTTCGAGCGTGGCGTGCGGCCGATCGGCGACTGGTCGATGTCAATCACTTTGTCGAGATGCTCCAGCCCGCGGATGTCGCGATGCTCGCCCGGCTTTGCTTTCGCCCGGTACAGCTTTTGCGCCAGCGCCTTATACAACACTTCGTTCACGAGCGTGCTTTTGCCCGAGCCCGACACCCCGGTGACAGCGACAAACGTGCCGAGCGGGATTTTCACCGATACGTTTTTCAAGTTATGCTCGCGCGCGCCGACGACCTCAAGCCAACGTCCGTCCGGACGGCGACGCTCGGCCGGAATCGGGATGAATTTTTTCCCCGATAAATACTGGCCGGTGAGCGAGTTCGGATTGTCCATCACCTCTTCCGGCGTGCCGGCGGCGACGACCTCGCCGCCGTGGATGCCCGCCCCCGGACCAATGTCAATCAAATAGTCCGCGGCTAGCATCGTATCCTCGTCGTGCTCCACCACAATGAGCGTATTGCCGAGGTCGCGCATGCTTTTCAACGTCGCGATCAAGCGATCGTTGTCGCGCTGATGAAGCCCGATCGACGGCTCGTCGAGCACGTACAGCACCCCCGTCAGCCGCGAGCCGATCTGCGTCGCCAAGCGGATGCGCTGCGCCTCGCCGCCGGAGAGCGTTCCTGCCGAGCGGCTGAGCGTCAAATAGTCGAGGCCGACGTTTTGCAAAAAACCGAGCCGGTCGCGAATTTCACGCAAAATAAGGCGGGCGATTTGCGCTTCTTTTTCGGTCAGCTCGAGCCCGTCAAAAAAGGCGAGCGCCTCGGTCACCGACATGGCGGTGACCTCGCCGATATGCTTGCCGCCGACAAGGACGGCCAGGCTTTCTTTTTTCAGCCGGTAGCCTTGGCATGTCGGACATGGTTGTTCCGCCATATACTTTTCCATCTGCTCGCGGATGTAGTCCGAGCTCGTCTCGCGATAGCGGCGTTCGACGTTCGGAATGACGCCTTCAAATGCGATGTATTGTTCGCGCACTTGTCCGAAATCATTCGTATAGCGGAAATAAATCGGCTCTCCGCCGCTGCCGTACAAAATTTTATCGAGCTGCTCTTTCGGCAACTCCTTCACCGGCACGTCCATCGGGATGCCGTAATGGCGGCACACGGCTTCGAGCAGCTGCGGGTAATATTGCGAGCTTTGCGGCTCCCACGGAGCGATGGCGTGTTCTTTTAACGTCAGCTCATCGTTCGGGATGACCAAATCGAGATCCACTTCGAGCTTCACCCCGAGGCCGTCGCAGTCCGGGCAGGCGCCGAATGGACTGTTGAACGAAAACAGACGCGGTTCAAGCTCCCCGATCGAAAAGCCGCAGTACGGACAAGCGTGCTTTTCGCTGAACAAGAGCTCCCCCTCGCCGATCACGTCAACGACCACTTTGCCGTCGGCGAGCTTCAGCGCCGTCTCAAGCGAATCGGCAAGCCTTGATGCGATGCCGTCCTTGATGACAATCCGGTCGACGACGACATCAATCGAATGTTTTTTGTTTTTTTCCAGCTCAATGTCCTCCGTCAACTCGCGCATCTCACCGTCAATGCGAACGCGCACATACCCTTGTTTGCGAATATCCTCCAATGTCTTGGCGTGCGTCCCTTTTTTTCCCGAGACGATCGGCGCCAAAATTTGCATTTTCGTCCGCTCTGGATAAGCAAGCAGCCGGTCGACCATTTGCTCGATCGTCTGCGATTCGATTTCAATGCCGTGCGTCGGGCAAATGGGGCGGCCGATGCGGGCGAATAGAAGCCGCAAGTAATCGTAAATTTCTGTCACCGTGCCGACGGTTGAGCGCGGGTTGCGGCTCGTCGTTTTTTGATCGATCGAAATGGCCGGCGACAATCCTTCAATCGCATCGACGTCCGGTTTTTCCATCTGCCCTAAAAACTGGCGGGCGTACGCCGACAGCGATTCGACGTAGCGTCGCTGACCTTCCGCGTAAATCGTATCAAACGCCAGCGACGACTTCCCCGACCCGGACAGCCCGGTCAAGACGACGAGCTTGCCGCGCGGGATTTCGACGTCAATGTTTTTCAAGTTGTGGGCGCGCGCCCCTTTGACAATGATTTTCTCCATTCCGTTCACCCGGCCATCACCCTTCCGCTTTCAATTCGAAAATGATATCGCGCAGCTGGGCGGCCCGCTCGAAGTCGAGCGCTTTGGCCGACTCTTTCATCTCCGCCTCGAGCGTTCGAATCAGCTCTTCCCGCTCTTGTTTCGTCATCGCTGCCGCCGGCTTCGCCTCGTACATCTCCGTCTCTTCCGCCGCATACGTCGCGCGGATGACGTCGCGAATCTCCTTTTTCACCGTGCGCGGCACGATGCCGTGCTTTCGGTTGTACTCTTCTTGAATCGCCCGGCGCCGCTTCGTCTCTTGAATAGCGATTTCCATCGATTTCGTCACTGTATCGGCGTACATGATCACATGGCCGTTCGCGTTGCGCGCCGCCCGGCCGATCGTCTGGATGAGCGAGCGCTCCGAACGCAAAAACCCTTCTTTGTCGGCGTCCAAAATGGCGACCAGCGACACTTCCGGAATGTCCAATCCTTCCCGCAGCAAGTTGATGCCGACCAGTACATCGTATTTGCCGAGCCGCAAATCGCGGATGATTTCAATGCGCTCGAGCGTCTTAATTTCCGAATGCAAATACGCCACCTTGATCCCCGCTTCTTTTAAATAATCGGTCAAATCCTCCGCCATTTTTTTCGTCAGCGTCGTCACGAGCGTCCGTTCATTCCGCTCGACGCGCTCATGAATTTCGCCGATCAAATCGTCGATTTGTCCTTTTGTCGGACGGACGTCGATCGTTGGGTCAAGAAGCCCGGTCGGGCGAATGATTTGTTCGACAACGCCCGGGCTGTGCTCGAGCTCGTACGGCCCCGGCGTCGCCGAGACGTAAATAATTTGATGGATTTTTTGCTCGAACTCTTCAAACGTGAGCGGCCGGTTGTCGAGCGCCGACGGCAGACGGAAGCCGTGGTCGACGAGCACTTGCTTGCGCGCCCGGTCGCCATTGTACATGCCGCGCAGCTGCGGCAAGGTGACGTGTGACTCATCGACGATAATCAAAAAATCGTCCGGAAAATAGTCAAGCAATGTATACGGCGTCGATCCCGGCGGCCGCAGCGCCAAATGGCGCGAGTAGTTTTCGATGCCGGAACAAAAGCCCATCTCGCGCATCATTTCCAAATCATAGCGCGTCCGTTGCTCCAGCCGCTGCGCCTCCAACAGCTTTCCTTGGGCGCGCAGTTCGGCGAGCCGCTCCTCAAGCTCTTGTTCGATGTTTTGAATGGCGAGCCGCATTTTCTCCTCGCGCGTGACGAAGTGCGACGCCGGGAAAATGGCGACATGCTCGCGCTCGCCGAGCACTTCGCCCGTCAAGGCGTCCACCTCGCGGATGCGCTCGATTTCATCGCCAAAAAATTCGACGCGAATGCAATGTTCATCGCGCGACGCGGGGAAAATTTCGACCACATCGCCGCGGACGCGGAACGTGCCGCGCCGAAAGTCGATATCATTGCGGTCGTATTGGATGTCAACGAGCCGCCGCAGCAGCACGTTGCGCTCGATTTCCATCCCCACGCGCAATGAAACGACAAGCTCGCGATATTCTTCCGGCGACCCTAAGCCGTAAATGCATGAGACGCTGGCCACGATGATGACATCCCGGCGCTCAAACAACGCCGACGTTGCCGAGTGCCGCAATTTGTCGATTTCATCGTTGATTTTCGCATCTTTTTCAATGTACGTATCCGTCTGCGGCACGTACGCTTCCGGCTGATAATAATCGTAATAGCTGACAAAATATTCGACGGCGTTGTGTGGGAAAAACTCTTTCAGCTCGCTGTACAATTGACCGGCGAGCGTTTTGTTGTGGGCGATGACAAGCGTCGGCTTGTTGACTTGGGCGATCACGTTCGAGATCGTAAACGTTTTGCCCGTCCCCGTCGCCCCAAGGAGCGTTTGATGTTTCACACCCCGCTGCAAGCCGTCCACAAGCTTGGCGATCGCCTGCGGCTGATCGCCTTGCGGTTCGTACGGCGACACTAATTGAAAACGGCCCTCCACCGTTTCGCCTCCTTCTTCAATCCATCTTTCCCCATTGTATCATATCCTCTGCGCAGATGCACAAAAAATGCGAACTGGTATTCGTTCCAACCTGCACAGCGATTTCCATTCCGTCAGGCCGCTTCCAGCTGCATAGATGAAAAAGCGGACCGCTGCAGATGGGTCCGCTTCTCTGTCATTTCTTTAAGTTGTCCAACATTCGCCCCGCCAACAGAAAACCGGCAATCGTCGAGGCGATGTCGGCGACGATTTCGTGCAGCTCGTCCGTATACCCTTTGGCATACGAGGCGACAAGCAAGGCAACGGTCAACAACAACGCAATGTAACGGTTGTACGTCACCCGCGCAAACAGCAGCAACAAAAGGCACGGGATGATAAGGGCCGCGAGAAACCACATACGTCTAGTCTCCTTTACGACACAGCTTCGGACGCCGAAGCGCCTCGTTGATGAACGAACAGCAGACCAAGTTCGTGGTGGCCGTCTTCATACACCGCTCCTTGAACGAAGCGGATCTCGCCGTTATGGCTGATGACTTCCAGCTTGCAAAACGCGCGGTTGCGCTGGAGCGCCTCGTAAAACTCGGCCTCAGTCTGCACTGGAACGCCGTTCGCTTTTACAATCACTTCACCAATGCTTAACCCCATTTGTTCCGCTTTGGAATTCGGGAGCACCCCGACGATCACCACGCCTTGCGGATGGCGGGCAAACCGGGGCGGGCGGGCGCGGTCGGCGCGGTGACCGGAAAAGGCAATCCACTCCCGCCCAATGATGGCTGCAGCTCCTGCGGCAGCCCCTAGCAACGGATGCCATAATCCGAAGACGGCCAGCACGGCGACAAGCCAAGCGAGGCGAAGCACGCGCCGCCCTTCTTCACGAGCTGCTTCCGCTGGCAGCACGTGCTGCCGGCGCTGCGAAAAGCCGAGAAGAAACGGCACAAGCCAAAACGAATAGCCGTCCCCAGCTGGAATGAGCGGCCACCACGAAACCGACGGCAACGCGCCGTCGGATATCGGCAGCACGACCGGCACAAACCAAAACCGTTGCGTCCACTGCATGCCGACAATCATTCCGCGTTTGCTTCTCGCAAGCTGCGGCGAGGCCGCCCCATTTCGCGAGCGGAGAATCAGCCATCCTTCCGCCAACAGCAACAACACAAGCAGGGCGGCAAGCGCCCCTCCATCCGCCGCGCCGTCTGACAACAGATGAGCGGCAAGTCCGCTTGACCCCGCCAAGCCGAGCAAGACGAGCGCTCCGCCCACTGTATAAGCCGGTGAAAGGAGGCGCGCCTCCATCGTCAGGCCAAGCAGGATCGTCAACCCCGTCACCGCCCACACCGCATCCGGCGGCAACGCGAGCCCGATGCCGGACGCAATGACAGACAGCACAGCGCCCGCAACCCATCCCCACGTCCAAAGCCCACGCCATTCTTGCCCCAGCCGATAGACGCGCACATGAAAATCGCGGCGCTCCCGCTTCACCCGCCGCCAGCCGGCACCCCAGGCCAACAGCAGGCCGTAATACAAGAGCGGCTGCCGCCACACATCGGCGACGCCTTCCAACCATTCCAATCCCCAAGTTGCCATCCGCCTTCCCCCTCGCTTCGTTCCCCATTCTTTATCTTCTATTCTACCAAATGACTGGGACAAATCCCATGCCTGCCGCCATCTTTTTTGCCTGAATGGCGAATTTGCGCTGTTTTCCACTTTCTTTGCCGAATGGACACTAGTTTTGTCGCCCGGGCAGGATTTCTTATGCCAATGAAAAAAGGGATATAGAAGAAGACAAAAAAGGAGGAGTGGAACGATGGAGTTAAAAACACCCGACGTTGCCGCCCGTCTCGGAGTGTCGCCAAAAACGATCCAGCGCTGGGTGCGGAAATACAACATTCCGCTGCAAAAAAATGAAGCCGGCCACTACTTGTTTGACGAAAAAACGATCGCCCTGCTTGAGCGGGTCAAATTTGAACAAGGCGCCGCGCTGGAAACGCAGCCGAAAGCAGAACCGAAAACACCGCCGGCCCCTAGCCGTCCTTCAACATCGCCGCCGAACGTTCCTATTCATGCCCTGTTTCAAGAATATGTCGGACCGGAAATCAGCCGCGTCTCCCTGCGCCTTGATCAACTCGAGCAGCAACTGGAACAAAAAGCGGATGACGTCGTTTCCGTTCAATTGCTGCACCACCGACGGGAGATGGAAGAAATCACCGCCCGCCTGACCGCCTTGGAACAGCTCGTCGCCCGCCTCGAGCAACAGCTGAATCACCAGCCGCCCGCCCCGCACAATCCGTCCGAAGAACCGAAGCGGAAACGGCGCGGCCTCGGGCGGGTGATGAACTTGTTTGTCTAACCGTGCAAAAGCACAATCAGCCCCACCAAACAGGCAACGAGCTTGTCGCGCCGCGCTCTGCCTTAGGCAGGGCGTTTTTTCTGCCCTTCCTTATGATCCGCCCTTTTCCTTCTCTTCACTGCTTCTTTACTCTTTTTTTATTCTTTTTTAATCAGCGTTCTTTATAATGTCCCGTGTTGCCAATGCTACGCCTGTCCAAAAAGGGGGAGCAACAAGTGAAACAGATTGAACGCAGGGCCATCGACGCCGCCTTTCTCATCTTGGCGCTCTATCTTTCTCCGCTTTACCTTCTCGGCGAGCATGCCCACATTCGTGTCCATGACAATATGGACTCAAACATCGCCTGGTACCGCGTGCTTGCCCGAAGTGGACAATTGTTTGGCCCGCTTGACGCCGTGGTTCCGCAAGTGATCAACGGGTTGCCGCGCAACGCCTTCGGCACTGAATTCAGCGGCATCGTGTGGCTACACGCTTTGTTTCCCTCCATGGTGGCGTACGCCATCAGCCAAACGATCACGAGGGTATTCGCCTTTTTAGGCATGTATTGGCTGCTTAGGCGCCACTTTTTGCCTTCACCGGAATCATGGCTCATTCGCGTCGGGGCGGCGCTTGCTTTTGCGCTGACACCGTTTTGGCCGTCCGGCATGTTAAGCACGCTCGGCATGCCGCTGGCGCTTTGGGCGTTTCTGTCGATCCGCAACGGAGAAGCGACATGGAAAGAATGGCTTGCGATCATCTTGCTTCCGTTTTACGCCAGCTTTGTGCTCGGATTTTTCTTTTTCCTCGCCGCGATGGCGGCGCCTCGTGCCGATCGCCTTGGCGCTGCAGCTGCTTTTGCTTGGCGGGTTTAACGAGGAAATCCGCTATCGCCTCGCTGGCACGCCGTCGTTCGAGCAGTTTTATTCCGAACATTTATTTACCAAAATCAAGCAATACATCGGCAAAATGTATCAAGAGGTGAAACGGCGGCCCCGGTTTGCGGTCGAAAAAACCGTGCAGCTGCCGCTTCCATCAGAAAAGGAGAAAACACCAGCCCATTTGTAGGAAGCCAGCGATAGTCCACAGGCAAATCAGTCACAAAGAAAAGGGTGCCTCTGCGTTGTCAGAGGCACCCTTTTCTCTTTACTCGTCATCATTGGCTCGCTTACGACGGAAACAACACGCCAAGCGCTTTTTTCAACTGCACATCATGCTTCGGATCGCGGACGGCTTCCATGATTTTCGTTTGCAGCACATCCGCCGTCGTCTCATCGATTCGCCCCGTAACCGGGAGCTGATTCGCTTTTTGGAACGCTTGGACGGCTTGCTCGGTGTCTTTGCTGAAGTAGCCGTCCGTGCGGCCCGGGTTGAAGCCAAGCCCTTTGAGCATTTTTTGCGCATTGGCGATTTGCTCGTCGTTCATGTCATACCGAAGCGGTTTTTCCACATGAAGCGGAGCGACGTGGAAATAATCCGGCTGCGCCACCGCGACATCCGGCTTGATCCCTTTTTTATGGATCCAATGCCCGTCCGGCGTCAGCCATTTGTACAGCGTCAATTTGATGTTGCTGCCGTCGCCCATCGGAATCGCCTGCTGCACCGTCCCTTTGCCGAACGTTGCCTCGCCGACCAGCTTGTAGCCGCCCGCTTCTTTCATCGCTCCGGCCAAAATCTCTGACGCCGATGCGCTTCCTTTGTCGATGAGCACGACGATCGGGTATGGCTTTTTCGCCGTTAAATCGGAATAAAACTTTTGCCGATCGCCATCGCGTTCTTCAATTTGCACATATGGTTTGCCTTTCGGGATGAGTTGCTTCAAAATTTCCTCAACGCTTTGCAAATAGC
Organism: Geobacillus sp. WSUCF-018B; assembly: GCF_002809985.1. Lineage (NCBI taxonomy): Bacteria > Bacillati > Bacillota > Bacilli > Caryophanales > Anoxybacillaceae > Geobacillus > Geobacillus sp. WSUCF-018B. The sequence goes on along the minus strand of NZ_PIJF01000039.1, from coordinate 14,619 downwards.
CGCCCGGGTTGCCGCGCACATCGATGATCAAGCCATCAATATGTTCGGCCTCAAGCTTCGCCAACTTCTTTTTAAAGTCGGCGGCTGTGTTTTCCGAAAACGACGTAATTTGCAAATAGCCGGCCTTTTTGCCTTCATACGTTTTGACCGACTCATACACCGTCTGAATCGGAATTTCGTCGCGGACGACTTTGACTTTCATCACGTTTTTGACGCCCGGGCGCAAAATGTCAAGCTCCACTGTCGTCCCTTTTTTGCCGCGGATTTTCAATACCGCTTCATATAAATCAAGCCCTTCCAGGCTTTCTCCGTTGACGCGCAAAATTTGGTCGTTCGGCTTCAGCCCCGCTTTTTCCGCCGGCGAGTTTTTGATCGGAGCCACGATCGTCACCTTGCCGTCGATCATGCTCACTTCGGCGCCGATTCCTTCAAACGACGAGTCGAGCGACTCATTGAACTGCTCCGTCGTTTCCGCATCCATGTAGACGGAATACGGATCATCGAGCGTGTCGATCATCCCTTGAATGGCGCCTTCCGTTAATGTTTCTTCATCCACTTTTTCCACATACCGGTTTTTAATGAGTTCGTACGCCTGGCGGACTTTTTTCATTTCGTCATGATCGCTGGCCGTCTTGGACAGTTCCTCAGAAATGGCCGCCGGCATCGGCCCGTCTTCTGCTCCGCCAGCCAGCTGCAAACCGGCATACGTCCCGCCGGCCCCGATGAGCATCGAGATGGCCATGAGTGCGGCCGTTGTCGTTTTCTTCACGTTGTTTCCTCCTCACCCTAAACCTGCCCTTTCCATTGCCTGCAACGGAAGGGAAAGGGGGTCTCTTCGTTCTCCTTCGGCGAAACAAGCGGATGCCTCTGACGCCAATGAGAAAAGGAAAAGCACCGCCCAAACGCCGTGCCATGCCTTTATCTCCATCATATGTTAGGCTTGTACCGAGTATGCTCATTCGTTGTCTATCCTTTACTAGTTTACACGCTGCGTTTTGATTTCTCAACTCATACGGGCGCGGAAAAAAGAGGCACCCCCCGCCATTTTGGCGAACGATGCCTCTTTTTGATTCGTCTTCTTAGCCGCATCCGAAGTGGCCGTCAAACGAATGAACCGCACAAAAACGAAATGCTCTTACTCCTCTTTGGGCAAATCAATGAGCATGAACTGCGCTCCTTCGTTCGTCACCAAGCGAAGCGCCGGCGTGTCCGTAATACGGGCCGCATCGCGCCGTTCGAGATGGGCCTCGCCGTTTAACGCCAAATCCCCCTCAATGACAAAGACAAAGATGTTCCGCCCTTCCGGCTGGGTAAACGTCAGCTCATGCCCGGCTTCCAAATCGGAAAGATAAATCGTCAAATCTTGATGAATGTGAGCAATCCCCGGGGAAGACGGGTGTTTCGTGACAATCGGCAGCAAGGCGTTTTTCATCTTGTCGACCGGAAACTCGGTCCGCTCGTACGACGGCGGCAATCCGTATTGTTCCGGCAAAAACCAAAGTTGCAAAAAGTTCACCTCTTCCGTCGCCGACGGGTTCACTTCCGAATGGACGATGCCGGTGCCGGCCGACATCCGCTGCACGCCGCCGAACGTTGTCACCGCCTTATGTCCGGTGCTGTCTTCATGTTGCAAATAGCCTTTCAGCACGATCGACACAATTTCCATCTCCCGGTGCGGATGGGCGCCAAACCCCGCAAGCGGTGCGACGAAATCGTCGTTTAACACCCTTAACGGCCCGAATTGAATGTTGTTCGGGTCGTAATACTCGCCAAACGAAAAACTATGATATGTTTTCAGCCACCCGTAATCGGCATGATATCGGGACGACGCCCGGTCGATGCGGATCATCTTTTCCACTCCTTCATTGCAAGAAATGATGGGCCATCAAGCGCGTGCTGTTCTGAACCAGCAAGCGCCATAACCACCAGGGCCTACGATATTGATTCCCGTTTTGCGTTGTCTCATCCCCGTTGGGCGCAAACATTTATCTTTATCCAATAAATCTCGAATTCGAGATAATTATATAAAACCCGCCTTCGCTTGTCAATCGGGAAACAGGCGAAAAAACCGTTGAGCAGACAAACAGCTGCCCCCATTAGCCGGGAACCCGGCTAATGAGAGCAGCTTTATTTTGATTGGGGCTTCCCGCCGCCTATTTCCTGACCCCCGTTGCCGCGACGCCCCAAGGGACGGCCCATGTGTTTCCTATGGCGCTGCCGAAAGCTGCCGGCGCCTCCCATCGCCCGTTTATTTCCATCGTTCATTTGGGACAATATCCCGCATCCAAAACCACATATCATCGACCTTGCTGAAATATGCCCCTTCGAGCAATAAGTCAATAATCGGGCAGTTGTAGAGATTCTCCTCATGGGGGCAACATGCCTTCAGCTCAAGGAGCATCGCCTCCATTTTCATTAAGTCCTGAATCTTCTCCTTGATCTCCTTGATTTTCTGCTCGACAAATTGGTACATATCTTTGCATCGGTCGCGATCCCGATCGACAACGCCAAGCAGTTTATCAATCTCTGCCAAGGTGAACCCGAGCGCTTGCAACCGCTTAATAAACTGGATGCGCCTGACGGTTTCCTCCGTATACAGACGGTATCCGCCTTCCGTCCGCTCGGTTTCGGGAATGAGCCCCTTCCGTTCGTAGTACCGAATGGTTTCTTTATTGACATGGCATCTTTCTGCCAGCTCCCCGATGCGGTAATGTTTCACATAACCACCTCACCCAAAAGGATCACCGTGCACGATCGTACAGGGTTAAGGAAATAGGAACGTTGCGCCGACATTTCGTTATGAATCGGGAAGCGCCCGGCCAAACGGATCGCTTCTTATTCCGCTTCATTGCAACCGCAATGAGTTCTAGCCCCTTCATAACGGTCCGCGAAGCGGCGGCCCAATTCGAAGGCCTCATCCCGCACAGCACGATAACTTCGAAACATCTTGGTCAAACGTCAGCGCCGCTAATTTCAGCCCCTCCGCCATCGTTAAATACGGAGCCAACGTGCTGCGAAGGTCGTCAATCGTTAATCCGAATTGAATCGCCAACGTGGCGGCATAAATGACATCACCGGCATTGTCCGCCACAACATGGGCGCCTAACAGCTTGCCCGTGCGCGCCTCAGCCACGAGTTTAAACACTCCTGTCGTGTCCCGGTTGACGATCGCGCGCGGCACCGCCTCAAGCGGCAAGACAGACGCTTTCACGTCATACCCTTTTTCTTTCGCCTGTTGCTCAGTCAACCCGACGGTGGCGATGGCCGGATGGGTGAACGTCACCGCCGGAACAACGGCCGTATCCCAGCGCTTGTTCAGTCCGCCGACGGCATTGGCTGCGGCAACGGCGCCTTGATAGGCTGCGACATAGACAAACTGCGGGCCAAGCGTGACATCGCCTGCCGCATAAATGTACGGGTTCGTCGTTCGCCCGTATTCGTCAATCAAAATCTCCCCGCGCGCCCCGACGTCCACACCGGCTGCCGGCAAGTTCAACGCGGCTGTATTCGGCGTTCTCCCCGTCGCCACAAGCAGTTCGTCCGCTTCGATGACCCGGGTGCGCCCGTCTACGTTCACATATACGTTTTTCGTGTTTCCGTTTTGTTCGACCCGTTCAAACGAAGCGCCCGTGATGACGCGGATGCCTTGTTCCGCGAGCGCCTCTGCCACCGCTTCGGAAATTTCCGGGTCATACGCTTTCAAGAGGCGCGGGCTCCGCTGCATCAATGTCACCTCGGAGCCAAGATGGTGGAACAGCTGCCCCAACTCCATCCCGATGTAACCGGCGCCGATGACAGCAAGCCGCTTCGGCACCTTTTTCAGCTCAAGCAGCGTCGTGCTTGTCAAGTAATCGACATCATGGAGCCCCGGAATGTCCGGCACGGCCGGGGAAGCACCCGTCGCAATCAAAAACCGTTTCGCCGACAGCGTTTGGCCGTTGACGTTAATCGTTTGACGTCCGACGAATCGGGCTTCCCCTTGGATGAAATCGAACCCGTACTCCGCGATTAAATCGGCATACTTCGCTTGGCGAAGCTGTCCGACCAATTCATTTTTTTGCTTCACTAACGGCGCCAAGTCAACCGGACCGGCAGAGGTATGCAGGCCAAAAAACGGATGATTGCGCGCCAACGCATTGATTTCCCCAGCCCGAAGCAACGTCTTTGACGGCACGCAGCCGATATTGACGCACGTCCCCCCGACCGTGCCGCGTTCGACCATGGCTACTTTCGCCCCGTATTTCACCGCTTCGATCGCCGAGGAAAACGCGGCCCCGCCGGAACCGATGACGATGTAATCATACTCTCCCCCGCCATCGAAGGAAGGGGTGGCTGGCACGGTGATCTCCTCGATATCCCCCGGCTCGTAATGAGCGTTTCGGACCGCTTGTTTCGCCAGGCCAATATCCGTGCCATCAGGAAGCGCGAATACCGCTTCACCGCGCCGGAAGCTGACGTCAATCTGCTTGGCCCCAATCGCCTCCAGCGCTGCAGTGACATGTTGTTCACAACCGGTGCATGTCATGCCTTGTACATTCATTCGGTACGTTTTCATGGTCACAAACACTCCTTAATGAAAAGTGGTCTTTCCTAGTTTTGAGCAAAAAGGCGGCTCCTACCACAAAAAAACACGAACGTCACTCCTGCCTGAACGGAGCACAGCACGCCTCATCGCCGTTTCCCGTTTTCCCCGGGGAGCAGCCGGCCGTTTCGCCTGACGGTTTTGGCTTTCGCCTGTAAAATATCATTGTCAGTGAAACGAAACATAACACCGTCAAAAGACCAACAGCAAGACTTTGGTGCCGGATCAAATACGCACCGGCCGATGTTCCGGCCAACAGCGGCAGAACAAGCGCCAAATGGCACGGGCAGCTGAGCAGCGCCAGCACCGCCCAAAACGATGGTTTGACCATTTCGTCCGTTCCCCCTCCTCACCATGACGAAACGTTTCTCCTCGTTGTTTCCCATTATAAACGGTGTACTACGGTACAGAGTCAAGAGAAAGGAAAACGGACGAAGAGGACAAGGCAGTTTCAATGGCCGCCCCCCGCCCGGAAGACTGTTGATTTCATGAGAAGCCTGCCCAACACGCGCCTTTCTCAAGTTGAGAAGCCTGTTAAAACCCGATTCTTTATGGCGGCTGCCAATACCTGTTGAAGGAAAATGGCCGTTTTTCACCGGCAGTCGACACGAACGAATGACAAAAAAATACGCAACTTGTCCGCCTCATAGACAGACAAGTTGCGTATAGCAGAATTTAGAAAGCGATGTAATTACGCGGATCGACCGCATTCGTTTTTCCTGGGTTCCAGCTACCGCGGTGCAGTTCAAAATGAAGGTGCGGACCGGTCGAATTCCCGGTATTGCCCATATAGCCGATCACTTGCCCTTTGCGGACGCGCTGTCCTTCCCCGGCCAGACGCGCCTCGAGGTGGGCGTAGACGGTTGTGTACGTTTGTCCGTTGATGACATGGCTGACGAAAATGACGTTGCCGTAGCTGCTAGAATAGTAGGAGCGGAACACAATGCCGTCCGCTGCCGCGACAACCGGCACAACAGGAGCTCGCTTGCCAATGTCGACCCCGGGATGGAAGTCCGTGCCACCAAACCGGTAGCCAAAGCCCGAGTTGATCGGACCGTTGGCTGGACGGGTGAAGGCCCCGCTCGACACAGGCGGTGTGCTGCCGCCCGATGGCGCTTCTTCTGATGACGATCCTCCATCGTTTGGCGCGGTATATGTACGTCCCCTCTGTTTCGCTTCTTCTTCCGCCCGTTTTTGCCGTTCGAGTTCGGCAAGCTGCTCTTTCACCGCCGCTTCTTGTTTGGCGATCAGTTCTTTTTCTTCTTCAAGCGCCATCTTATGATCATGCTCTTCTTCCTCTTTTTGCTTCAAATCAGCCATCAGGCGATTTTTTTGTTCCAACTGGCCAGCCAGTTCAGCCTGCAGCTGCTTCAATTCTTGCAAATCCGCTTGCAGCTTGTTCCGCTTTTCGGTCAATTCTGTTTCCTTTTTTTCTTTCAGCGCTTTGTCCGCTTCCTGTTCACGAATGATTTGCTGGTCCGCTTCCATAATCGTGGTGACGGCGCTCATCCGGTCGATGAAGTCGCTGAAGCTTTGGGCGCCGAGCAACACTTCCAAGTAGCTGATCGCTCCGCCGCTTTCCTGCAAGGAACGAAGCCGCTCCTTCAAAATTTCATTCCGCTTTTCAATCCGCTCTTGAATTTCGGCAATCTCTTGTTTCAGTGTCTCGATCGCCTGCTCGGTTTCATCAATATCTTTGCTGACGTTGCGGATTTTGCCGCTCGTTTCGTCAATCGCCACGTTGAGTTTTTGAATGTCATTGGCAACTTGGCGCTGTTGCGAGCGAAGCGATTCGATCGTTTTTTGCGCCTCATTGATTTTTTGCTCGACATCGGACCGCTTCGAACGAAGCGCGTCGATCTCGCCCCGCTTTTGTTCGATATCACGAGTGCTGACGGCGTCCGCCGCCGGCGGGAGAATGCCCAGCCCAAGCGCCCCGGCAACAGCGAGCGCCAACATGCGTTTCTTTTTCATCTTTCCCCTCTCCCTTTCTATCATTTATACTTTTAAAAACTTGCGCACAGACATAACGCTTCCCCAGACGCCGATGCCGGCGCCAATCACTAGCAGCAGCCCGCTTAACTGCCACATAAACGGCGAAAACGGAAGAAGTTCAAAAAACGGCAAGGAAACCCACTGTTCATACACTTGATACACGTTGTAGTACACGATCGAAAGCGCCGCGATCGGGAAGAGAGCGCCAAGCATTCCAAGCCATAGCCCTTCCAAAAAGAACGGCCAGCGGATAAACCCGTTCGTCGCGCCCACGAGCCGCATGATTTCAATTTCGCGGCGGCGGGCGAAAATCGTAATTTTGATCGTGTTGGAAATGAGAAACATCGCCGTAAACAACAATCCGAGAATGAGCACGAGCCCCACGTTGCGCGCCACTTTCAGTGCGTCAAACAGCTTCTCGACCGTCCCTTGGCCATAATTGACTTTATGGACGAACGGCAATGTTTCGATTTGTTTGGCGATTTTCACTGTATCTTGCGGGCGGGCCGCTTTCACGACGTATACATCGCTTAGTGGGTTGTCCTGTTCAAATAAGCGGAACGACGAGCCTTCCTCCCCCATGCTTTTGATCAGCCGCTTCAGCTCTTCGTCCTTTGATGAATAGCGCACTTCCTTGACGTTTGGAATGGCTTCAATTTGCCGGCGCAAGGCGTCTTTTTGCCGGCTGTCAGCCGTCAGCTCGATATGGACGCGAATTTCGACATCGTTTTCGACTTTTTTGGCGAAATGGTTGATGTTAAACATGACGACAAAAAAGACACCGACAAGCAACAGCGTCACCGTGACGGCGCTCGCGGACGCAAATGTCATCCAACCGTTGCGGCCGAGGCTTTTCATGCTCTCCCGAACGTGGCGCTTAAACGTATGAAGCGTCATAACCGTATTCCCCCTTCGCCTCGTCGCGGACAATTTTTCCGTTTTCGATGGCGATGACGCGCCGCCGGGTCGCGTTGACGATCTCTTTGTTGTGGGTCGCCATCACAATCGTCGTTCCCCGGTCGTTGATTTTTTCAAACAGCTCCACAATGCCCCATGAGGTTTCCGGGTCCAAGTTTCCTGTCGGTTCGTCGGCAATGACGATTTTGGGGGAATTGACAATCGAGCGGGCAATCGAAACGCGCTGCTGTTCGCCCCCGGACAGTTCGTTCGGGTAAGAGCGGACTTTATGTTTGAGGCCGACTAAGTCGAGTACTTCCATCACTTTTTTGCGGATCGCTTTCGGCGATTCTTCAATGACTTCCAACGCAAACGCCACATTTTCATAGACATTGAGCTTCGGAAGCAGCTTGAAATCTTGAAACACAACGCCGATATGGCGGCGCAAAAGAGGAACTTTGCTGTCTTTCAGCTTGGCAAGGTTGACGCCGTTGATCATAATGGTCCCGCTCGTCGGCTTTTCCTCGCGGTACATCATCTTAATAAACGTCGACTTCCCAGCTCCGCTGGGTCCAACGACGTAGACGAATTCTCCTTGCTTGATGCGAACGTTGATGCCGTTTAGCGCCACAACGCCGTTTGGATACGTTTTGTATACATCTTGCATTTCAATCATCATCATCACCTATTTTCGACTTTCCTGTTGCCATTTCTCGAGCTGTTTCGAATGAATCCCGCAAAATTCCGCAAGGATTATTATAACACGATTTTCTATTGTCGAATTTTACATTTATATTTCAAATGGGGAACAATGGAGAAACTAGGACAAAAGACGCAAAAACAGAAAACACCGCCCCGTTCTTGAGCGAACAAGGCGGTGCACTTTCCTTGAGTGAAACGATCTTTTCTTTCAAAGAGTCAGAAACATCCATCCATTATTTTTTCGCGGCCAGCCACTCGGCCACTTTATCAGCGTCTTCCCCTTTGATGATTCCGGCCGGCATCGCGCCGCGGCCGTTGGCGATGACATCTTTAATTTCATCTGCCGAATATTTGCTTCCTACTTTTTGCAAGTTCGGACCGACCCCTCCCGAAAGGTCTTGCCCGTGGCATGATGCACAGTTTTGCTGATAGATTTGTTCAGCAGCGGCAACGGTATCCCCTCCACCGTTGTTATTGCCGCCGTTTTGGTCCCCGGCGTTGTCATCACCGCCGCCGCATGCTGCAAGCGCGAGCGAAACGCCAAGGAACATCGCAGCCAACTTCCACTTCATGGCGAACTCCCCCCAGAAAACAAAAATTTCATTCTCCTTTATTATAACCGATTTTTTCCGTTTTACGTACGTTGAAATCCCTCTCCAAGCACTTCAGCGGCGTTGGCCACGACGACAAACGCTGTCGGATCAATGGTTCGGACCAATTGTTTCAATTTTGTGAACTCCGATTGAGCGACGACGCACATCAACACCGGCCGTTCGTGTTCGGTGTAACCGCCGTACGCCGGCAGCCGCGTCACCCCGCGATCGATTTCGTGCAAAATGGCGCGGCGCACTTTTTCCTCTTCATTGGTAATAATCAAGGCAATTTTCGAATAGCCAAGCCCGACTTGGACGAGGTCGATCGTTTTGCTTGTCACATACAAGGCGATCAGCGCGTAGAGCGCTCGCTCAATGTCAAAGACAAACGCCGCAGTCAACACGATCAAGCCGTCAATCAAAATCACACACATGCCGAGCGACAGCCCGGTATATTTATGGATGATTTGCGCCGCCAAATCGGTGCCGCCCGTCGAAGCGCGGCCGCGAAATACAATGCCAAGGCCGAGTCCGACACCGATACCGCCAAAGATCGCGCCAAGAAGCGGATTCGTCGTCGCCGGCTCCATCCCTTTCGTCATGTAGACGACAAGCGGCAAGAACACCGTCCCGACAAACGTCTTGACGCCAAACTGCCGGCCCAAAAGCACAACGCCAGCGATAAAGAGCGGAATGTTGAGCGCCCATTGGACGTAGGCAGGCTCAATGCCAAACAGCGCGTGCATAATCGTGCTCACGCCGCTTACCCCGCCCGAGGCGATCCGATTCGGCAGCAAAAACACGTTAAACGCCACCGCGACAACTGCCGCGCCGACCAGAACATACGCATACTCCAAAGTCGCCTCCACCGCCGGAGGCATGGTCTTCTCTCTTCGCTTCCGCATGCTTCCCCACCTTCCTCTGTGAGTATAGCATGCCCGTTTTGGTAAGTAAATGACAGCCGGTTAACGCGATAACGGTCTGCTATGATAAAGGAAAAAAGGACGATCCGATGATCGCCCTAGCCAAAAAATACAAGCCTCAATACACATCGCCACGGTTGCCGATCGCCTCAATATAGATGATTCGTTCATCATGATCGATGCGAAACAACACACGATATGTTCCGATTCGCAGCCAATATAATCCATCCTGCCCCTTCAACTTTTTAATATCCCCCTGCGGTGGGATCGCAAGCAGACCTTGCAACCCAGAGGCCAACCGTTCTTGAACCTCTTTTTCTTGCCTAGCGATGAATTTGACTGCGGCCCTACGGTAAATCAACTTGTAGCCCGAATTCACGCTTGGCTTCTCCCCCGGTGATATATCCTTCATCGCTTTGCAGCTGCTGGCGCTCTTCTTCCGTCAACGTTTCTTCATCTGTTTCGTCAATCCGCTCCCATACCATTCGTTCCTTTCTGGATCGATCAAGCAAGTACATCAAAAAATCGTACGCTGTTTGATGATCCGTTTCATCCAACCGGTCAATCAGTTCGTAAAGCAATTGTTTGCGCACAGCCAAAGCCATCGCCCTCCTTTTTCCTTATCATTACCTTCAGCGTATCACGAAAGCATAGATGCGTCAAAAGGCCAAAACACGATTTTGAAGCGAAAAAAGGACGATCCGATGATCGCCCTTTACTTCAACTTCGCACGCAAATACGCGTCAATAAACACATCAATTTCCCCATCCATCACCGCTTGCACGTTGCCGACCTCGACGTTCGTCCGATGGTCTTTCACGAGCGAGTACGGATGGAAGACGTACGAACGAATTTGGTTGCCCCAGCCGATTTCTTTTTGCTCGCCGCGCAGCTCAGCGAGTTCGGCTTGTTGCTCCTCGAGTTTCTTTTGGTACAACTTCGCCTTCAACATGTTCATTGCTTTTTCGCGGTTTTTAATTTGCGACCGCTCCGATTGGCACGTGACGACGATCCCGGTCGGCAAGTGAGTGATGCGCACGGCCGAGTCGGTCGTGTTGACGTGCTGCCCGCCCGCGCCGCTCGAGCGGTACGTGTCGATTTTCAGCTCTTCCGGCCGGATCTCAATCTCAATGTTATCATCCATCTCCGGCACAACCTCGCACGACACGAACGACGTATGGCGGCGGCCTGAGGCGTCAAACGGCGAGATGCGAACCAGCCGATGCACCCCTTTTTCCGCTTTTAAGTAGCCGTAAGCGTTATGCCCTTTAATGAGCAGCGTGACGCTTTTAATCCCCGCTTCCTCGCCCGGGAGGTAGTCGAGCGTCTCGACTTTGAACCCTTTTTTCTCCGCCCAGCGCGTGTACATGCGCAACAACATCGACGCCCAGTCTTGCGACTCCGTGCCGCCCGCGCCCGGGTGGAGCTCCAAAATAGCGTTGTTTTGATCGTACGGCTCATTGAGCAGCAGCTGCAACTCAAACTCGCTGAAGTCTTTCATCAGCTTTTTCGCTTCCTCGACCAGCTCAGCTTGGAGCTCGTCATCCGGCTCTTCCTTGAGCAATTCGTACGTCACTTCCAAGTTGTCAAACCGTTCTTCAAGCGAGGAAAATTCCTCGACGAGATCTTTAAGCGCATTCGCTTCGGAAATGACCGCCTGCGCCGATTTTTGATCATCCCAAAAGTTGGGCGCGGCCATTTGCTCCTCTAATTCGCGAATGCGCGCCTGCTTCGCTTCGAGGTCAAAGAGACCCCCTAATTTCCGCTAATCGCTTAGCCATTTTCTCAAGCTCTTGCTTAATTTCCACCAAATCGATCATGTTGTCCTCACCTCATCATGAATATAGTATGTCAATGGTTCATATCTGCCATTCAAAATGGAGGCAGCGCCCCCCTATTATTTATAAACCGTTACACCGTTCTTCCGCAACAATGTTTATATTTCTTCCCGCTCCCGCACGGGCACGGTTCGTTGCGGCCGACGCGCACCGCCTTGCGGACCGGTTTTCGCTTCGGCTCTTCGCCGTCTTCTTTCGGATGCACGGCTTCGCCTTTCGCCACTTCTTGGCGTTCGAGGTTTTGATGGATTTCCGCTTTCATGATATACGTCGCGACTTCCTCTTCGATCGCGGCAATCATGTTTTCAAACATCGCATAGCCTTCCATTTGGTATTCGCGCAGCGGGTCAACTTGCCCGTACGCACGCAAATGAATGCCTTGGCGGAGCTGCTCCATCGCGTCGATATGGTTCATCCATTTCATATCGACGGCGCGCAAGACGACGACGCGTTCAAACTCGCGCATTTGTTCAGGCGGGATTTGCGCTTCTTTCTCATCATAGCGCGCCTTCACTTTCGCCCAAATGAGCTCGATCATCTCTTCGGGCTCTTTGCCGCGCAAATCGCCCTCCGTCACATCGCCGTCTGGCAACAGATGGGCATTTACGTAATCGACGAGCCCTTTCAAATTCCACTCTTCCGGCAAGTCCTCTTTCGGCGTATGAGCATGAACGGCGCGCTCAATGACCGAGCGGATCATGTTTTCAATGATGCCGCGCAAGTTGTCGGAATCAAGCACTTCAAAACGCTGGCGGTAAATGATTTCCCTCTGTTCGCGCAACACGTCGTCATATTGAAGCAGTTGCTTGCGGGCGTCGAAGTTGTTGCCTTCGACCCGCTTTTGCGCCGACTCGACCGCTCTCGTCACCATTTTGCTTTGGATCGGCTGCGAGTCGTCCATTCCCAAGCGGTCCATCATCGCCATTAAGCTTTCCGAGCCGAAACGGCGCATCAATTCGTCTTCAAGCGACAAGTAAAACTGCGACACCCCAGGGTCGCCTTGGCGTCCCGAGCGGCCGCGCAGCTGGTTGTCAATCCGCCGGCTTTCATGCCGCTCCGTGCCGATGACGGCCAGTCCGCCAAGCTCCTTGACCCCTTCGCCAAGCTTAATGTCCGTCCCGCGCCCGGCCATGTTCGTCGCGATCGTCACCGCGCCTTTTTGCCCCGCTTGGGCGATGATCTCCGCCTCTTTCGCATGGTTTTTCGCGTTTAAGACGTTGTGCGGGATGCCCCGTTTTTTGAGCATCTCCGACAACAGCTCCGACGTCTCGATCGCCACCGTGCCGACCAACACCGGCTGCCCTTTCGCATGGCGGGCGGCGATGTCCTCAACCACGGCGCGGAACTTCCCTTCCATCGTCCGATAAATCAAATCCGGGCGATCCTCCCGGATCACCGGGCGGTTCGTCGGAATGACGACGACGCGCATGTTGTAAATGTTGCGGAACTCTTCCTCTTCCGTCTTCGCCGTCCCCGTCATCCCCGCGAGTTTTTCATACATGCGGAAGTAGTTTTGGAACGTAATCGTAGCCAACGTCATCGACTCGTTTTGAATCTCGAGCCCTTCCTTCGCCTCAATGGCTTGATGAAGTCCATCGCTGTAGCGGCGGCCATGCATCAAGCGCCCGGTGAACGGGTCGACGATGATCACTTTTCCGTCTTGCACGACGTAGTCGACATCGCGCTGCATCGTCACGTGCGCCCGCAGCGCCAGCTGAATATGGTGGTTGAGCGTCACGTGCTTCAAATCAAACAAGTTGTCGATGCCAAACGCCCGCTCGGCTTTGTTCATTCCTTCTTCCGTCAGCTGGACGCTTTTCGATTTTTCATCGTATGTGTAATCGACATCTTTGCGCAGCGTGCGGACAAACGCATTCGCCTGCACGTACAGCTTCGTCGACTTCTGCGCCGTCCCTGAAATGATGAGCGGCGTCCGCGCTTCATCGATCAAAATCGAGTCAACCTCGTCGATGATCGCATAATAAAGCGGCCGCTGCACCATATGCTCCTTATAAAGCACCATGTTGTCGCGCAAATAGTCAAAACCAAACTCGTTGTTCGTCCCGTACGTAATGTCGGCGTTGTACGCCGCTTGCTTCTCCTCGCGCGACATGCCGCTTAAGTTCAACCCGACGGTCATGCCTAAAAACTCATACAGTTTGCCCATTTCCGTCGCATCGCGCGTCGCCAAGTATTCGTTGACCGTCACGACATGCACGCCGCGCCCGGTCAAGGCGTTCAAATAGACGGGCATCGTCGCCGTCAACGTTTTCCCTTCCCCGGTTTTCATCTCGGCGATGTCGCCCTCATGCAAGACGACGCCGCCCATAATTTGCACTTTATATGGGTACAAGCCAAGGACGCGCTTCGCCCCTTCGCGCACGACGGCAAACGCCTCGACAAGCAAATCATCGAGCGATTCGCCTTGTTGGTAGCGGGCTTTGAATTCCTCGGTTTTTTGCCGCAGCTGTTCATCGGACAGTCGGGCCATCTCCGGACCGAGCGCGTCGACTTGATCGGCAATTTTCTCAAGCCTTGCCAACTGACGCTTGTTCGGGTCAAATACTTTTTTTAAGACTCCAAGCATAGGAAACGCTCCTTATTTTTCATGGACTCACTTCTTCATCATATCATTTACAGGGATCAGTGACAACTGTTGTACAGGCTGGGAGAGGGGCATGTCCAAGAGAGGGGATCACAACTTGGACTGAAGTTGCTCAATCGCCGCTTCCGCATGGTGAAGCCGCCGATTCAGCGCATAAATTTCAAAACTTTTCTCCTCCACTTTTTCGTGAATTTTGCGAAGCAAGATTTGCACATCATCCACAAGCTGCGTTTCGACCCGATGAAGCGTCTCTTTCACTTCCCTCAATTCGTTTTCCACACCATCCAACCGGGTCTCCACACCATTCAACCGCGTTTCCACGCCGTCCAACCGGGTCTCCACACCATTCAACCGCGTTTCCACGCCGTCCAACCGGGTCTCTACRCCATTCAACCGCGTTTCCACGCCGTCCAATCGGGTCTCCACGCCATCTAACCGTGTTTCCACACCATCCAACCGGATCTCCACACCATTCAACCGCGTT
>NZ_PIJF01000038.1:0-43977 GCF_002809985.1 Geobacillus sp. WSUCF-018B | reverse complement strand
TGCAAAATCCGAAATAATTCACAAAAATTTTGCACATTATTTCGGAATCCGTCTGAAATAATTTGAAAAAGGGGTTCCGAAATAATGTGCTAATTTACAGAAATGTCGTGAGTTATTCGTTATTTATCCATCCTAATAAAAAAACTCGGGTAGCATTCCTAAAATAGCTACCCTGCTTTTGTATTTGGGGATTACTATCAACTATGCAGTACCCCAATATCGAAATTCAAATGATAGTGTTCAATTCCTAAATCATTTAAATATCCAATCACATATTGCTTTAGACTTTCTGCTTCTCGATATAATTCCTCCACACTTACACAATGGGAAAGGACATCATTCATAATATAGAGATAGTAGTTTTTTTCGTCCTCTGTTATTTCATCATTACGGTCTATTTTAAATAGTAATTCCTCTACTGCATCCCGATCGATTTTGTCTTTTGGTATCACTACCTCACATCCATGGACAACTAAATGACTACTCTCATGCTCAAAAGCAGCAGGTGTATCGGGTGGAAATACCATTGTTATAGTCTCTCCTGGATAAAGTTTTTGGCTGATTTTCTTCATTTTATTTCAACTCCTTTAATCTTTTGCCTCTTACTTTATCAGAGAGGTTATAATATATCCAATCCCATTTCCGACGATTTTTAGCGATTTTAGGCTGTTTTAGGCGATTTTACGTAAACGGTTTTTCTAGTGGATTTCCAGCCCAAAAATTTTTCAGAGATTTTTTCCCCTGAAATATGAGCGCTTATTTATAGCAATTTTTGGGTGATTTTAAGTTAAATCTCATTTTTTCTTCGAATTTCTCCGTTTTTCTCGATTTTTACATATTTTTCTTTTTTCACTTAAGATACAAGGGAACCTGCCTCACTTACTCCCAGCTAGCTTTCTCTAAATAGCGAATGTAGTTTTGCAGTAAGTTGCGATCCCCACAGTCCGGAATTCGGCGCAAAGCAGCTTCGATATCCCTTTTGTTGATCTCAATCTCTTCCTCGACCACTTCCTCCAACAACATTTGAACAAGCTCATCTTCACTGAGCATTTCACCATAGCTATCTAATCCATAGCTGTATTCCCGGTAGTATGGTACGCCGTCAATGATAATGCGGTGATATTTTGCCATTTTCCCTTCCCCTTCCACTTGGTCTAGCCGTGATATTTTCGGACGAAAATCCACCAATCTCAGACATATAACTTGCAGGCGATTTGCTCGCCGTCCTTTATCCACACTTCGTACAGCATTTTCCTTGTCTCCTCATCGATAACCACTCCGGCAATCCACTCGTACCCTTCTTTGTCCACGTACATAAGCGCTTCCAAAAGCATCGGATTCGGTAGCTTCTCTAGGTGCGCTGCGGGAACAAGCAAATTGTCAATCTCGTCATGATAAAACTCATACGCCTCGTAGCTCACTTCGTCACGCGGCACTTCCATATGGAACTCGCTTTTCATCTTCTCAACGAACCAGTCAATATGCGGCATGTCCTCACCTCCTTTCAAATGTAGCCTTTTTCTTTTAGCGACACGAACCGTTCTTCGCAAACGATAAGATCGTCCAGCAATTCAATGCCAACGATTCTTCCTGCTTCCACTAGCCTTTTTGTCACTTCAATATCTTCCCTTGAAGGAGTCGGGTCAGACGATGGATGATTGTGAGCTACAATAATCGAAGCGGAGTTCGACAGAATCGCTGGCTTGAACACCTCCCTTGGATGCACGATGCTTGAGTTGAGACTGCCTACGTGGCAAATGTTAATGGCAGTCGGTTGATTTTTCGTGTCTAGGCAAACAACAACAAACAGCTCACGATCGGCTTCAATGAGGAATGGCTTTACAACTTGTATGCGTCCTCTGGTGATTTGATTTGTCGCTCTTTGTACAGCACGCTCGATTCACGAACGAGCTTTAGGCTGACAATGTTGACGCGTTTCGCTGGCTGCTTGGCAGACACCTCCCTTTCCAGCAACTCTAGCTCCTGGTGGTTGATTGTTTGATGCTTACTCATCCTTTTTCCTCCTAAACAAAAATAGCCCCTATTCTCGGAAAGGAGAATAAAGGCTTTAGCCATGGATTCAAAAATATAATATATCCTTGAAATTTCATTCAACACGGATTTGAACACAATAAAAGACAGAGAGTCAAACTATGACTCTCTGTCTCGGAAGTGACAGGCACCGCACTCATTAATAGCGTACAGTTGGAGCAGCAGCACCATCAGCTTTAGCATCAACTAGAGTAATTGTAGAACTTGTTACGCTTGATGCATCATCATCAAAACGTACATCGTTAGCTTTAATTGCATTTAATAAGTTTTTAGCTGTTTCATTAACATCTTGACCGATTACAAATTGTGTACCTGCACCTGGTTTGCTAGTTGCTGTATAAGTAATACCATTAACAGTAATTTGCTCACCTTCAACTAGCTGACGAAGAAGAGTGAATTTGTATTGACCTTTAGTAGCTGTCACTGCATCTACTCCACCTGCTAATTGAAGAGATGCAGTAGAGATAGATTTACCAGTTACATTCGTCCAATTTGAATCAGCATCAACGAAAGAAACCTTAGTAAAGTCTTTGCCATCTACTTGACCTAATGCTTTAATAGCAGCATCAATTTTATCAGCAGCGTTATTAGCCGCATCAGTATTAGCCAGTTTAACTGTTACTACTTTATTAGCGTAAGTTACACTTAAGTTGTCAGAATTGTTTTGTTCAAATTTAAATGTTACATCTGCAAATTGAGATGGTTTGCCTTCTTTAGCAACTCTTAATTCAGCATCTTTTCCGTCTACTGTTACTTGAGCAACAGCGTCACTTCCTGTAACTGCAGCTAAGTTAGATTGTACAGTATAAAGCTTACTTACTGGAGCTTTTAAAAGATTTGTGAAATTGATTGCCGCAATTTTAGTTCCATCAGTGAAAGTTAAAGCATCTGCTGCAATTGTAATATCAGTCGGTAATGAATTAGGAGTGTCAAGTTTAAATACTAAAGTATTAGTGTTGCCAACTGGAGCAACTAAATCAGCATCATTTACACCGAAATTGAAATCTGTATCCGCTACTGATGAAACATCTAATGTTTTATTGAACGTAATTGTTAGTGTATCAATATAATTGTTTACGTCTGCTGTTTCATCAGAAAGAACGGCTGAAACAATCCGACCTGCAACTGGCGCAATATTACCAGAAATTTGACCAGATTTTGAACTGCTATCAGCATTGTGTAAACGGTAAGTATCACCATCTACTTTAATACGGTCGTTTACACTGATAGCTTTTTCAAAACCATCAGTATTTGTTTCTGTTAAGTTGTTGAATGACGCATCATTTCCAACATAGTAAGTTTTAACTGCATTCTTGTCGCTAGCGTATTCAACATAGTGGAATTTACCATTGTCATCCTTAATTACTACATAACCATACTTGCCATTATTATCAGTTGTATTGTAACCAACCACAGTACCAACTACTGTTGAAGGAGCTGCAGATGCTTCAACGAATTCTACCTCTTTAGCTGCACCTGTTAAGTATAGGTTTTCGTTCGTTACAGCAGAGATACCAACACTTACTTTACCTGCTCCACGAGATGATACAAATAATGTTGCAGACTTGCTTCCAGGTGTACCTTTTACTGTTACACTGTTACCAGCTGCAATTGTTACAGGTTGTGGAGAAACAGCACCAGATAAATCTAATGTTACTTCCTTATTACCTGTGTTTGTAATAGTATAAGTTACTTGTTGCAATGTACCGTAATTTACAGGTTTGCCACTTTGATCTAGTAATTCAGCAACAAACTTAGGTTTGTCAGTAGCATGACCTGCTACATAAACACCTGCACGATAAGTATCATCCACATAGTAATCTAAAGATTTTACAACTTCATCACGGAATGTTACAGAACCTGCAAGTTGTTGTGGCTCACCAGATTCTTTCACATATTGTTTAGCATCAGGTGTATTTTGGTCAATCCATACAACCGGAGTTGCTGTAACATTTACTTTTGTTCCTGATACGATGAATTTAGCTTTTCCGTCTTTATCAAGTTTTAAAGTTTTAACTTCACCATTTACCGCATCGAATGGGAAGTCTTTGTGTGCTTTGATTGTTACACCTGGTGCATCTGTTGAAAGCGAATCATCGATGTTCTCATTTAAGGCAACGTTGATTGTTCCACCAGCCCAAGGTTTTCCTTCTTTATCTTTAACTGTTACTTCGTAAGTGTAATCTTTACCAACTACACCTTCAAAAGAAGTTGATTTGTCAAACGTGATAGAGTAACCAGTTTGAGCACCAACGAACTCTACTGAAGGAGCAGCTACTCGTAATTCACGAGCATCTAAACGATCGTTTTTGTTGCCAGCTAATGCAACATCTTTAAGGGCTGCTTCATCACTGTCAATGAACACGATTGGAGTTACTTTTGTATTTGCTCCAGTTACAGTGAATCCAGCTTTACCTTCGTTATCAGTTGTAATAGTTAAGTATTTTTGACCAGTAGCTGATTGGTAAGGTGTTGCTGTATTTTCAGTAGTAGGGTCCGTTACAACTGCTTTAGAGTCGTTAGCTGTTGTATCATCAATATTTTCAGCAAATGTTACGTTTAACTTAACACCTTTAATACCTTTACCTGTTTTAGGGTCTTTAAGCTCAACTGTGTAATATTTTGCAGTACCGTTGTTTAGAACGTTAGAATCTGTTGTGCTCTTAACAGTAAGGATGTTGTCTACACCCCAGTATACGTTCGCGATATCACGAGTTGCAGGAGCACCTGTTGGATATACAGAAACTGTGTCTACACCAGCTGCGTATTGAGT
This sequence comes from Geobacillus sp. WSUCF-018B, assembly GCF_002809985.1. Classification (NCBI taxonomy): domain Bacteria; kingdom Bacillati; phylum Bacillota; class Bacilli; order Caryophanales; family Anoxybacillaceae; genus Geobacillus; species Geobacillus sp. WSUCF-018B. The sequence goes on along the minus strand of NZ_PIJF01000038.1, from coordinate 39,152 downwards.
ATAAGTATACTCTGCGATACCGTCTGCGTTTGTATAAACTTCTACGACTTTATCTTCGTTCAAGCTTCCAGTTGGAGCATCAATGTTGAATGTTACAGGTACACCAGCTTCTTTTTTGCCAATGTTAGCTTTTAATGTTACTTCTTTACCAACTTTGGATTGAACAGAAGCTGATTCAAGTGTAATTGTTGTTGGAACGTACGCAGAGATACCTTTAAATTTACCTAATTCTTCGCCATTAAGTTTAACAACGTATTCTTTACCGCCTTCTTGTTGAGAAGTTGTCAATACGACAACGTTGTTAGTTTTTTGTTTTAATACAGCGTTTTTCACTTCAAGACCATCGATAGAGAAGTGAAGTGCTTTTACGTCATCGATTGCTTCTTTGAATGTTACTTCAACAGTTGTATTGTTAATCGCTTTTACACTTTCAACCTTCAATGCCGCTTCATACGCCTTATTGGCGTCTTGTGCTGCTTTTTGCAGTTCAGCTTTGAACGCATCGGTTACTTTCGATACGTATTGGTTGACTTGGTCAAGCGCGGCTTTCGCTTTGTCCAAGTTGCCGGCTTTGACAGCGTCTTGCGCTTCACGCGCTTTCATGGCAACGGTGATGTCGTAGATCAAGCTGTCGCGCAGTTTTTGCGCTTCGGCTTTGAATTGCGAGCGAAGCAGTTCGCGCGTCGATTGGCCGTAGACGCGGTCGAGAATGACCGTGCGCGTTTTGAGCTCGTACGAAATTTTGTGGTAGAGCTCTTCTGCTTTTTTCAGATCTTTCGCATCGACGGCTGCTTTGAGTTCTTGGCGCATTTTGTCTAATTTTGTCGCATAGTTGTAAGCGTCGATGTACGTAGCCACGCGCGCTTCGCCCGATTTCGGGTTGGCTTTGAATACATACGTTTCGTATGTAGCTTGCAAGTCAGCCAAATACGCGTCTTTTTTCGCGCCGCCGGCTTTGTTCACGACAGCAACCGCGTTTTCATACGCTTTTTTCGCTTTGTTGTAGGCGGCGTATACGTCGCTGATGTTCGGGAGTTTGCCCGTTTCCGTTACCGTGTGGCTGTACGCATAATACGCTGCTTTAAATTGCGCTTTCGCTTGGCTCACGACCGTCGCCACGTCCGTTGCTGCTTGGGAAGCGTGCGGGTTGGCGGCGACGAAAGCGCTCGCTGCTACAGCGCTGGCTGTGGCGAGTTTGACTGCTTTCTTTTTGTCCATAAAGCCTAAAATCCCCCTTCGTTTTTATGAAACTTTAAGACAATGATCCTAAACGGCTACCGTTTAGTAGATTCATTGCCTAAAAGGTGCTAACATGAACCAGGATCATCCTGTGTGTCCAGATGATAGACTTATTAGCAAGGCTATCATCCAGTGCTAGCACTTTCACATCATTCCTTAATGTTCTACGTCTCCTATAATAACACATTTTTCTTCTAAATTCTAGTCCTAAATACAAATTTTTTAGAGAATATGCCTTTGAAATTATTGCCATCGATGGCGACATTGATATGAATATGCCTGTAACAGAAATTTAGAACAATATTTTGGCAGTTTGATGGTTTTGGTTGGCAAACATTTTGCGCAAAAACATCAATCGTTTTTCTTCACCGTGACGTCCATCGGTTGGCCAAGCGTCATTTTGACGACGTCATAGCGGTCATTCAAGTACAAATCGAGAAAGCGGAACTGTCCTGCGAATTGTTCCGGGCTGTTCGTGATGGAAAATTGCAGCTGCATGGCGTAATCGCCGCTGTTGGCGAGCTGTTCGGCGATTTTTTCGATCTCTTCCTTCGGCACGTTGTACGCTTTTAAGTAAGAGATCGAGTCGGCGATCGCTTCGGCATTGTCGTTGAAATAAATGGAGAGTGTCACCGCGGCGCCGTCGATGCGGCCTTCAAGCGGCAATGACATATTTTGGCCGTATAAATACCAGCCGAACAGACGATTTCCTTTTTGCCGCTCAATGACGAACGGGACGGATTCATTTCCTGCCTGAAGAATGTATTGCCCTTTCAATGAGCGGGCGACAAGGGCGAGAAGTTCGTCTTTTGTGAACGGCACGTATTGGATGGCATCCCCTTGTTTGGCATACAGTCCGCCGCCGAGGCTGTAATAGACGGCGCCGCCTGCCCGTTTTTGGCTGTAGACGCGATACTCGCGCCCTTGTTTCACCGTCATGGCGGTCTGCCATGCCGCTCCGTTCAGGCGGTATAGAGGCGTGTCGCGCAAAATGACGACTTTGCCGATCATGCCTTGTTTCCATTGGACTTGCCCCCATTGGACGGCGGCGTCAACTGTTTGTCCATTTCCTCCGAGGGCGATGGCGGCGGCGAGGCAGATGGCGGCTGCCATTTGGGATGCATGTTTCATCTTCGTTTTCCTCCTCATTTTGGTCATCGTTGTCGTTCTATATAGATGCAATTTGAAGCTTTACCATTTGCAGCTTTTAGCGGGCGTTTGATCGACTGTCGGGCGACCGAACAACGCCGCTTCACAGACACATATATGAGTCTGTGAAGCAGGCGGTTGTTCGGTCCTCCGTCACGCCAAGGCGTGACGGAGGCAAGCCACAGGCTTGCCTGCGACAGTCGAAAAGGGATAAACCGCTTTTCCGTCAAGGATATGGTAAACTTCTTCGTTGCATCTATATAGCATGCTAAAAGAACCGCTTCGCCCCCAAGTACCGCTGTTTCCAATACGGTTGGTCGAGGCGGCTGATCGTCACGCTGGTCGAAGCGCCGCTATGGATGAACTGGCCGTTGCCGATATAGATGCCGGCATGCGATGGGCCGTTGGTGGTCGTGGCGAAAAAGACGATGTCGCCGACTTCCGGGGCGGAAACCGATGCGCCTGCATTCCACATCAAGGCGACGGTGCGCGGGATGGGGACGCCTTGTTGCTGGAACAGGTAGAAAATGAAGCCGCTGCAGTCAAATCCCTCTTCCGGCGCATCGCCGCCCCAAACGTATGGGGTTCCGAGCAGCTCAGCCGCATCGGCGACGAGTTCGATGACATCCACCTTCGTCGGGGGAGCTTGTCCAAGCAGACGCTCGTATGTTTCGCTGTCAACAACGCCGGTCATCGGGAGCTTGGCGTCTTGTTGGAAGCGGCGAACGGCGTCGGCGGTGGCAGTGCCGTAGTAGCCGGTGATGGCCGTGTAGAAGTAGCCGAGCTCTTTCAGCTTTGTCTGAATGCGCTTGACGTCTTCGCCGAGCGCGCCGATTGAGAGGCGAACCGCCAGGCGCTCGCGCTCGATCGGTGCAGGCGGGTTTGTTTTCGCTTTTACTGCGCTCGCAAGGAGGGCAGCGGTTTGGTTGTCGACCGCGCCGGTCACTGGCAGGCCGTTGTCGCGTTGAAAGCGGCGGATGGCGTCGGCGGTCAGCACCCCATAGTAGCCGGTGATGTCCGAATACGTAAAGTAGCCGAGTTGTTTGAGCTGTTGCTGCAGCTCGCGGACGTCGTCGCCGCGCGCCCCAACGGTCAGCGCCGCAGACGGTGAGGGCGAGGAACCTTCTTCTTTTTGCTTCAGCCGCTCAAGCGTCGCCCGGTCCGCCCGGCCGGTGGCGGGAAGCCCGTTCGCCCGTTGAAACTGCTTCACGGCATCGGCCGTCACCGCGCCGTAGTAGCCGGTGATTTGCGGATAGCGAAAATAGCCGAGCTGTTTCAGCCGGCGTTGCAAATCACTGACGGCCGCGCCGCGGGAACCGATGGCGAGCGTGTCGTTTGACGCAGGCGCGCTTTTGAGCTTCGCGTAGGTGGCGTCATCGACGATGCCGGTGGCTGGCAAGTTCATCGCCCGTTGGAACGCTTTGACCGCTTCTTCGGTAATGGCGCCAAAGTAGCCGGTCGCTTGCGGATACGTGAAAAAGCCTTTTTCTTTCAAGCGCTGCTGGAGCTGTTTGATTTCAGGAGAACTCATGCCTTTCTTCCATTCCGCCGCTTGGCTCTCGTCCGGCGCGAGAAAAAAGGCAGAAGCCATGGCAGCGGCGAAAACAACGTGATTCGGTTTCACGGATGCGCCCTCTCCCTTCGCCGTCTGTTTCGTTTTTCATCTTTCATTGAGGCCTCATGCGGGATAGTTCCTCAGGCCGGCTTGACGTCCCGCAGCCAAAAATAGTAATGTTCTATATTTTCAGTATAACGGACGAAAGCCATGAAAGGAAACGATTTTTTTTATTGGAAGAAGGAAGAAGTTTATGCGCCAGAACGGGGCGTGCTTCGCTTCGGAGGCGACGGATACGTGAACAAATACGACACGCGTCGATCATCGACAAGGTAAATCGACTGCAGCACTTCATAAATGAGCTGTTTTTCCATCGCCAGCCATTCGTCAGCGCGGATCGGGATGTATTTTTGCCTCGGTTCGTTCCACTCGTAGAGGGCGACGGTAAACTTTTTTTGGCGAAGGTCGAGCTTGACGATAAACATGTACAACTGGCTCGTGCATTTAAACACAAAATAGAGCTGAGCTTCCTTTGAGCAGGTGATCGTGCGGAACAGCGCCTCGCCTTCCGATGCAAAACGCATCCGTCCACCTTCGTTTTTCAGCGAGCGCAGCGAATCGGTGAAACTGGCCGGGGCGATCGTTTTCAGCCGCACGGAAAACGGATTTTTCATTTCCTTAATATAGATGTGGTACATTTTTTGGGCGTGTTTCTCCCCGTTTCGTTCACAAATGACAAAATCGGCAAGATAGATGTTCACCTTGACCCCCTCTTTTTGGTTCGTAATTTCCCATTTTTAACTAATTGTACTATGTCCTTCCTGGACAAAAAAGATGCCGAACGACGAAATCACGGACAAATCTGTTCTGATTTAGAAACAAAGATAGAAATGAGCGAAAAAGGAACAACCATTGACTCCATGCTTTTCTATCTTTAAAGAGTAATGATGAAAAGCGTGGTGACGAACGATGACAAACTTGGGGGAGACGCTCAAACAACTGCGAAAACAACGGCGCTGGACACAGGAAGAGCTGGCCGAGCAGCTGAACGTGTCGCGTTCGCAAATCAGCAAATGGGAAAACGGCAGCTTGCTTCCCGATGTGCAGTCGCTTGAGAAGCTCTGCCAGTTGTTTGACGTCAGCGCCGATTTTTTGCTTGGCGGCGAAACGCGCCAACGCGAGCTGTTGCGCGAAGTGACAGACATGTACGGAACGGCGGACGTGCACGAAACGGTGCTCGCGGCGTTGGACTACTTGCTTCATAACCAAGAGATGAGCGAAGCGGTGTACGCGCTCGCGAAGCTGCCGGATAAAAAGCGAAAACATGTCGAAACGATGATCGTGACGATCGTAAAAGAGTGCTCCGAGCTCATGTAGCTCCCCTCATGCTGAAAAAAGCGCTAACAACGACGTGCTAGCGCCATCCGTTGGGGAGTGTTTGGGGACACGTTCTTTCTCTTGGGGATTCGCTTTGAAAGGCATGTATGGGGAAACGACTATACGTGCTCCGGCCATTCTGGTTTCTTTCCGGAGTGGAGAAATTGGACGGACTCCGCGACGACTTCGGTGACATAGACGCGTTGACCGTCTTTTTTATCGTAGCGGCGCGTTTGGATTCTCCCCGTCACCGCCACCATCGAACCTTTTCGGCAATAATTGGCGGTATGTTCCGCTGTTTTCCGCCATAAAACGCATGGAACGAAATCGGCATCAATCCCTCCTTCCGCGTTGCGGAAATTTCTCGCCACCGCCAAGGTGACGGTCGTCACGGCTGCTCCTTCGGCTGTGTAACGGAGCTCCGGGTCTTTCGTCAACCGCCCGACAAGCACCACTTGATTGACCATACGCCGGCGCATCCCTCCTTTCCATCCACCGCATCCTTATGATAAACGATCGCGTTTTTTGCCGTAAAACTGCGATTTTTGCATTTTTCTGCGCAATCTATAAGTACAATCCCCGGCAAATGCGGACAATGCGCCAGCAATAGCGCAGCAAAATGGCGTTTTTGTCATTTCGCAGCAAAATATGTGGATGGCTTTGGCGGAGACAGGCGCATCATCCTGTTTTTCTTCCCTTCGTTGGCTATGGTATAATCATGAATAGACAATCGTGATGAGGTGGGCGACCATGAAAACGTTCAAGCTTGTCGGGCTCTCGGTGATTGACGAGGGGATGCACCGCCGGGACATTCCGTTTATTGACGGCCTGATCATCAATAAGGAAGACGGGCAAAACCGCTGGCTCGTCGAGGCGTATTTGGATGATGAATACGAACCGGTATTTGCCGGATTGAAGGAGCGGACTGAGTTTCAGCTGCAAGTGACGATCACCAACCCGGGCAACGATCCGGCGAACATGCTTGTTGCCGTCCGTTCCATCACGAAAATGAACGGCCATATTAGCGTGCTAATGGAAGGGTTGATGATCCCGCGGCGGACTCATTTGGCTGAAATGGTATTGGCCGGCCTTGTTGAGAAAGGGTTGCAAGGCGAGGCGCTGCTCAAAGAATTCCGCCAGCAAATGGATGAGCGGCAAGGCGTGAGAGCGAGGGACGGACGGACATAATAAAAGGCTAGAGAGCGCGACTCTCTAGCCTTTTTGTATATCCATCGAGATCGGACGGCCATCAAACGTGGGCAGCGAAATCGACATGCACGAACGAAACCGGACAGTGTGGGCAGGTCGCCGATACGCGCCATTGACGCGCGACAGCTTTCATTCACTGACGCATCCCTCGCCAAAGCGAATGCTGTCCATGTCCATTGGCATGGACAGCTTACCATTCATTGTGAACGCGTTCCAGCGAAACGGTCTGAACCGGGCGGGCGGTGACGATGTAGCGCTTCGGGGCGCGGCCGATGAGACGGAACGGATAGCACGTCGTCACCGTCAACGTCGGACGTGCCTTGTTGACGAGAACGGTCCGATCATCGTCATCGACGATGCGGATGCGGACGATGCGATAATGAACAGCTGTGTCCGCCGCCCGGATGACGAGAGCATCACCGATCCCCAGTTCCCCAAGGCGGCGAAACACCGTGTCGCGATGCCCTGACAGCACGACATGCCCCTTTCCCCCCGGCCAAGCGCTGGCCGGGTAATGGCCGGCGCCGCGGCGCAGCTCTTGCTCGCGGACGCCTTCGTATACCGGGATCGCCACCCCGAGCTTCGGAATGACCAGCTCGCCAAGATGCGCCCCCAGCGGAGCAGCGGCTTGTTCAACCGGACGGCGGGACGCGTGGGCCGCTTCGGCTCCCGATGATGGAGACGAGTCCAAGGCAGGCAAGCGGACCGCCTCTTGATTCGCTGCTTTCCAGCCAACGATGTACCAATAGCCGTTCCAACCTGCTGTTGCCGCTCCGATGGCGACAGCGGCCGCGGCCGCCCAGCGGGCAGCTTTGCGTTTCCATCGATGCCGAGGCGCATCTTTTTTCCACACTGTCTGCTCCCTCTTCACAGCCGCTCACCCTTTAAGGCGCCCCGCCCGCCGGTAAAGGAGAGCTCCTGCGACAGCCAGCAGCAACCCGGCCGCCGCCTGCGGCAAATACGGCGACGCCGTATCCGGCAATTTTTCTCCTTGCATCATCCCCTTCATCTCAAGCGCCAGCAGCCCGGCTTCAATCCCTTTCTCCCCGGCGCGGACGATGTAGCCGGACGTCAACATGTCCCTTGTCATCGCGATATCGGCCATTTCTTCACCTTGGCGGTTATACAATTTCACGATCGTCTTCGTATCGGCTGCAGCGGCCGCTGACGGCGTTATCTCCCGCCCGTTGACATAGTACTTGGCCTCAAGCTGCAGCAAACGAAGCGCTTTTTCCCAAAGGGCTCGCAGTTCGCGACGTTGCTCATCCGTCCACGGCCCCTCGGTCTGTTCAAACGGGCGCAGCTGCGCACGAAGCGCCGCCAGCTGCCCAGCCAATTGCGGGTCGTCAATCGAGGCGATATGGCGGGTGAAGGCGCGCACTTCCTGCTCCGTCATACCAAGCACCCCAAGCAAATCGTTCATTTGCTGCATGGCGGCGTTATGCTGTGAGTAAAAGCGGACGGCCCGGTCTAAGTCTTCGACAAATGTGTAGTCTTGCACCGTTTCGCCAAACTGGCCAAGCAGCGCCTCGAGCTCCTCAACCGTCAGCCCGTGCCGGCGCAGAACGGCATGAAGCCGCTCGTCAGTGATGGGTGTGCCGAGCCATTGTTTCATCTCATCCATGGTGCGAAAATCGGCGGCTGTCAAGCCGTATTGATCCAAATAAGCCAACAGGTCGCTCACTGTCCAGCCGACGCTCTCAGCATACTGCTCAAGCTCGCTTCGGCTGATGGCCGCCGCCCCAGCCGGAAACGAAGCGAAAACGGCGACAAGCACAGCCATTCCTAGCCATTGCCGCATTCGTTTTTCCTCCCTTCCGCTTTCTTTGACGTACATTGGTAGTATTTTCCGAACATGCCGCTCTTATGTACGCCAACCAGCGAAAAAAAGAAGAAAGCTCGGCCTAGAGCGCTTGAACGTTCTCCCACCTACGCAAACGCTTAGAGATGGGAGATTCTCGGGGACACCTGCCATAAGGCAGACTGCCAGCCAGACCATCCCCGTCTGTCCCTGTGACTTGGCTGTTCCAACGAAGTCCTTCTTTCAAGATATTTTGAGCGGCGTTGGGGGACATCCATGATGGAAGACGCTGATTCATTCCCCCCTTCGGCTGATCGCGTGAAAGTGGGGGCTTCTCGGTACATAAGAACAGGCGCCCGAGTTTCGGACGCCTGTTTCGCGTTAGGAAAGGGGGCTTACGGTTGCCTGTTGGAAGTAGGCGTTGTACAAGGCGCGCACCGCCTCGTTGACGACGTCTTCTTTGACGCCGAACATCATGCTCACTTCGGACGAACCTTGGTTGATCATCTCCAAGTTGATGTTGGCGTCAGCGAGCGCAGTCGTGGCTTTCGCCGCCATCCCGACCGTTTTTTCCATCCCTTCGCCGACCACCATGATGAGCGCCAGTCCGTATTCCACATTGACTTCGTCGACCGCCAGCTCCTCGCGAATGCGGGCTAAAATGCGCTCTTCTTTTCCGTCAGCGAGCTGGCTCGCCCGCAAAATGATCGACATGTTGTCGATGCCGGATGGCGTATGTTCATATGAAATGCCTTCGTCTTCTAAAATTTGCAGCACGCGGCGGCCGAATCCGATTTCGCGGTTCATTAAATATTTGCTGATGTTGATGCTGCAAAAGCCAGTGTCGCTCGCAATGCCGGCGACCGGTTCCTCGATATGGTTGCGCTTGGCGACGATCCACGTGCCTGGAGCCGCCGGGTTGTTGGTGTTTTTGACGCAAACGGGAATGCCGGCGCGGTAGACGGGCTCCAGCGCCTCGTCATGGAAGACGGAAAAGCCGGAATACGACAGCTCGCGCATTTCCCGATACGTAATTTCCTTCAACTTGCGCGCATCAGCGACGATCGATGGGTTAACGCAATAAATCGAGTCGACATCGGTAAAGTTTTCATACACGTCGGCTTTCACGCCGGCGGCAACGATCGAGCCCGTAATATCCGACCCGCCGCGCGGGAACGTGACGATATGGCCCGATCGGGAATAGCCGAAAAATCCCGGGATTACGAGCACACCGCGGCGTTCACGAAGCTGCCGCAGCTTTTCATACGATTCCGGGAGCACTTGGGCGTTGCCTGGCTCATCAGTGACGATGATGCCGGCTTCCAGCGGGCTGACGTAGCTGGCCTCAAGCCCAAAATCTTGCAAATAAATCGCCATCAGCCTTGCGTTATGGTCCTCGCCGCTCGCTTTCATGGCGTCAAACAGGCGGGGCGGATCGTTCCGATAGGCGCTGATTTTGGATTGTAAGTCATCCACAAGTTCAGCTAAAAATCCATCTGCTTCCAACTCAAGTTCATCTACAATGTCGGCGTATCGTTTTGTGATTTCTTGCATCGTTTGTTCATACGGCTCATCCGCTGCCACCTGTTCGGCGAGGCGAATGAGCATATCCGTCACTTTCACATCATCTTTATACCGCTTTCCAGGAGCTGATACAACGACGATGCGGCGCTCAATATCCGAACTGACAATGTCGGCCACTTTGCGGAACTGTGCGGCGCTTGCCACCGAACTTCCACCAAATTTGGCTACTTTCATCTCCATGACCCTTTCTGTCGAAAGTCTCTATAATTGTTTATCATATCACATTTTTCCGCCCATGGAACTATTCATTTTTTAGAAATTTCCGCCAACGTCCCAAAACGCCGCCATCGCCGGCCATGACTCTTTTCAAAACATATAGATGCCATTTGAAGCTTTACCATTTGCCGCTTTTACCGAGCATTGGATCGACTGTCGAGCGACCGAACAACACCGCTTTCAGCCCCAGTATGGGTCTGTGAAGCGGATGGTTGTTCGGTCTTCCAAGCTACAGGCTTGCCCTCGACAGTCGAAAATGGACAAACCGCTTTTCCGTCAAGGATATGTTAAACTTCTTCGTTGCATCTATCAGATGCCGCTGCAACAGGCCCCCCGCCTTGACAAACGAATGACGGCTCAGCGCAGCGCCGTGTTCCCATCGTCCTTCGATTCTTTTTCCGCAAATCACTTCTCACGTTTGCGCCACATTGCCGCGGCGGACGTTCGCAATGCCTTCTTTGCAGACGCCATACGGCAGCCACGAGCAATGGCGGCAGAGGTGGTCCAAATCGTCCGGTTTTACGTTTTCCGCCGTCCGCCGGATCAATTCCGACTTCCAATACACCTTGCCCGCCTCAAGCCCTAAATGGCGGATCACGTTTCCGTCGAGCGAGCGGACATGAGCGTCGGAATTCGGCCCCGCCTCGCACGTCGTCTCTCCATGATGCGGACAGGCGAGGCACGCCTCATCAAGCGCCGCTACCACTTCAATCGGAAAATCATCCTTTTCATCACGGATGCGCTCGACGATCGCCCACATCTTCTCGACGAACGACGGACTGTAGCCCATGCCCCGAAACCCATGCACACAAAGCAAATGGTGGCCGCGCAGACGCAACGGCTTCATGCTCCTCTCTCCTTTCCTTCGTCTCGTTCGAGCATATGACAGGCGCGTGAAAATATGCCTGTCGCGCCGTTCTTTCATCTCTAAAATCATCATACGCCAACTGGTCCCTAGCAGCAATCATGAATTTGACCGGCGCCTTTCCAACTTCTTTTTCATTCAAGGATGGGGAGCAACATGGTACAATGAAAGCGGCAACTTCGCAACGAAAGGAATGGCGAATGATGACGAAAGACGAAGCGGCACGTTGGCTTTCCGTTTTGCTTCACGAACTGACCAAACCATGGCGAAAAGAAAAAATCCATTCCGATGTGCTCGAAATCATTATGAAACTGCGCATCCAGGCAGCGGATGACGAACGCTATATGAATAATTTGCTCAGCAACATCGCCTTCGCCGGCGAATCGGCGCATGCGTTAAAGCAAATTTGGAGCTACATGCTGCGTGAGCAAACGTTTCTATCGCCACAGACGATCGAGGCGATGCTAACGGACGCCCAGCAAGCGATCCGGCGCCGGCTGCCGGAGCTGACCGCCCGCTACGGCCGGCCATTTGAGCAAATCGACAACTTGATAGAGCGGAAACATCAGCTCGAGCGCTCCTATAGCGCGCTCCTTCTCTTTAACCGGATCGCTACCGATTTTTTGCTTGAGTTTGTCCGTGAAGAAAATGAATCAGCCGCCCGCGCATTTTTCGCCGCCGATCCAAACGAACTGCTCGAAGTGTTCCATCATCTTTGCAGCGTCTATGCGAGCCGCTGGATTGAGGGGCTGGAAGTCGACTGATGCCCCTCCCTGCTCCGGCGGCAGGGCGGCTCGTTTTCAGGTGAAGGTCGTTGAGGCTTTTCCATTTGACAATATTGTCCAGCCATGCTAACCTAATCATTGGGAGGAATTTTTTAAATATTCCTTCCATTGTAAGCGGATACAGAATCCATTGAAGGAGGAATCGGGGATGATCTACGCACAACCAGGCCAGCTAGGCGCGCTTGTTACATTTAAAAAGCGCTACGAAAACTTCATTGGCGGCAAATGGGTGCCGCCGGTCGACGGCGAATATTTTGAAAACATTACGCCGATCACCGGACAGCCGTATTGCGAAGTGCCGCGCTCGAAAGCGGCGGACATCGAACTGGCGCTTGACGCCGCCCATGCGGCCAAAGACGCATGGGGACGCACGTCTCCGGCAGAGCGCGCCCGTTTGCTGAACAAAATCGCCGATCGGATGGAAGAAAACTTAGAAATGCTCGCCGTTGCGGAAACATGGGAAAACGGCAAGCCAATCCGTGAGACGCTCGCGGCTGACATTCCGCTTGCCATCGACCATTTCCGCTATTTTGCCAGCTGCATCCGCGCGCAAGAAGGCACGATTTCGGAAATCGATCACGACACGGTCGCCTATCATTTCAAAGAACCGCTCGGCGTCGTCGGGCAAATCATCCCGTGGAACTTCCCGATTTTAATGGCGGCCTGGAAACTCGCGCCAGCGCTCGCGGCCGGCAACTGCGTCGTCTTGAAACCGGCGGAACAAACACCGACATCGATCCTCGTTCTCATCGAACTCATCGAAGATTTGCTTCCACCTGGCGTCGTCAACATCGTCAACGGCTTTGGCTTAGAAGCCGGCAAGCCGCTCGCCTCGAACCCGCGCGTGGCGAAAGTGGCGTTCACCGGTGAAACGACGACCGGACGGCTCATCATGCAATACGCCTCGCAAAACATCGTGCCGGTTACGCTTGAGCTTGGCGGCAAGTCCCCGAACATTTTCTTCGCTGATGTGATGGACAAAGACGATGACTTTCTTGATAAAGCGCTTGAAGGCTTTACGATGTTCGCCTTAAACCAAGGCGAAGTGTGCACATGCCCGTCGCGCGCCCTCATCCATGAGTCGATTTACGACGCCTTTATGGAACGGGCGCTTGAGCGCGTCAAGCAAATCAAGCAAGGCAATCCGCTCGATACGGAAACGATGATCGGCGCGCAAGCCTCCTCCGAACAGCTCGAGAAAATTTTGTCATACATCGACATCGGCAAACAGGAAGGCGCTGAGCTCTTGATCGGCGGCGAGCGGAACATGCTCGAAGGAGAACTCGCCGGCGGCTATTACGTCAAGCCGACCGTTTTCAAAGGGCATAACAAAATGCGTATTTTCCAAGAAGAAATTTTCGGCCCAGTGCTCGCAGTCACGACGTTTAAAGATCATGACGAAGCGCTTTCGATCGCCAATGAGACGCTGTACGGCCTTGGCGCCGGCGTCTGGACGCGCGACATCAACACCGCGTACCGCTTCGGCCGCGGCATCCAGGCTGGCCGCGTCTGGACGAACTGCTACCACGTCTATCCGGCCCATGCGGCGTTCGGCGGCTACAAAATGTCCGGCATCGGCCGCGAAACGCACAAAATGATGCTTGACCATTATCAACAAACGAAAAACTTGCTCGTCAGCTATTCGCCGAAAAAACTTGGCTTGTTCTGACATTGGTCCACCTGCTCTTCCACAGCAAAAGGCAGCGCCGACGCGTTGCCTTTTGCCCACTGTTGCATCCATTGCCGCCAAAACCACGCAAACGCCTTTTGATGATGGAATGGAAAACGACGCAACAACCGTTCCATTCGACGAATCCAGCAAAGCTGCTCTAGGGGCCTGTCTTTGGCCATGATGCGAAAGGAGGTGCATCCGATGCCTGATGAACCGAAAGTCATCGCCACCGAAGCAGCGTTAGAATTGATTGAAAAATTAAAGGCGAAATACGGTCCGCTCATGTTCCACCAATCCGGCGGCTGCTGCGACGGCAGCTCGCCGATGTGCTACCCGCTCGGCGAGTTGATCGTCGGCGATTCCGATGTTTTGCTTGGCGAAATCGGCGGCTGCCCGTTTTACATCGCTAAGGCGCAATACGAATATTGGAAGCATACGCAGCTCATCATTGACGTCGTCCCCGGGCGCGGCGGCATGTTTTCGCTCGAAGGTCCGGAAGGCGTCCGCTTTCTCACCCGCTCCCGCGTCTTCGGACAGAGCGCGGATGCGGGTGCAACGTAACCAGCCATCGCGAATCGTCACCGTGAAACCGCCATGCGCCGGGCATCACGTCGATGCGAAACCGCCTGGCGAAATGGGCCGCACGGAGCGAGCCGCCGGCTTCCATTGGCACCTCACCCCCGGATGCCTCATCGCTCCGGGGGAGTTTTGTTCGTCGCGGCAAAAAACGGCGGCCCGCCTTCTCGCTGAAAAGGCGCGGTCCGCCGTTTCCTTTTCTTCACTCGGTCTCTTTTGCCTGCTTCAACGGCTTCATCGCCTCAGCCCGATCGGACAAGGCGATCCGTTTCAAGCCGAACACCAAAAGCAAGCCCACCGCGATAAACGCGAGCCCGAACCAAAAGACCGCCTGCAGGGAATCGACAAGCGACTGCTTCAGCACCGGCACGAACATGTCGCGCAGCAGCGCTGGAATCTTGGCCATCGCTTCCGGACTGAGCAAGACGGAATACAAGCCTTGCGGGTCGGTATGGATCATATCGGCAAAGCGGTCGACAGCCCCTTTCGCCTGCGCCGGCAGCGCTTCAAGCTTTGGCATGAGCCGCTCGTCAAGCAAAGTGCTCGAACGATGATTCATGATGGCCCCGAGCACTGTCATGCCAAACGTCCCGCCGATCGAGCGGAAAAATTGGCTTGAAGACGTCACGACGCCAAGCTCCGATTTTGGAAAGCTTTCTTGCAGGGCGAGCGTCAAAATCGGCATCACGAGCCCTGTGCCAAGACCGAGAATGATCATATACATCGTCGCCGTCCATTTCGACGTCTCGACATCCATCGTGCCAAGCAAGCCAAACGCTGACAACATAATGGCCATGCCGACGATCAGCTGTGTTTTCACACCAATTCGGTAAACGAGTCGGCCGCCAACGACACTGCCGATAATCATCGTAATCATCATCGGTGTCATAATCGTTCCTGACTCTGTGGCACTTACCCCAACCACCCCTTGCATAAAAAACGGGACGAACATGATGGCTCCGAACATACCGACGCTCATGAAAAAGCCGATGCCGTTTAACAACGTAAACGTCCGGTTGCGGAAGAGCCAAAGCGGAATGATCGGCTCCTCCGCCCGTTTTTCCGCCCAAACAAACAAAGCGAAAAAGACAACCGCGGCCGCAAACAACGAAACGATTTGCCATGAGCCCCACGGATATCGGTCGCCGCCAAACGTCAACCCCAACAACAAGCTGACGACACCTGCCGTCAACGTCGCCATCCCGGCGATGTCAAATTTCACCGGCCCTTCGGCTTTATATTTGCTTAACCCCATCGCAATCAGCACCGTGGCGAGAATGCCGACCGGCAAGTTGATGTAAAACACCCAGCGCCAGTTCAAATGGTCGACGATAAAGCCGCCGATTTGCGGGCCCAGCACTGAAGCGAGACCGTACAGACCACCGAACACTCCTTGCCATTTCGCCCGCTCCTTGCCGGTGAACACGTCACCGATGACAATCATCGCCATCGGCATCATAATCCCGCCGCCCAGTCCTTGAATGCCGCGGTAAATGATGAGCTCGGTCATATCGTTCGCCATGCCGCAAAGCGCGGAGCCGGCCATAAAAATGATGAGTCCGCTCACATATACGATTCGACGCCCTAATACGTCGGCAAGCTTCCCGGCGATCGGCACGACCGCTGTCGACGTTAACATGTACGCCGTTGTCAGCCATGTCATCACGCCAAGCCCGCCGAGCTCCCCGACGATGCGCGGCATCGCGGTGCCAACGATCGTTCCGTCGAGCGCCGCAAACAACATGGCGATAATAAGTCCTGTAATGAGCAGCGGGCGATGCCGAATCGTGCTGGCCGGCGCTACTAATGCCTTTTCCATGTTCCTCTCTCCCATCCATTCAATTGTCGATATGTCTCAATTTCTTGACTGAGCGCGGCCAAGGCCTCCACAAGCGAAGGCGCTTGTTGATGACGCAAATATAAAAGCAGCGCCTCGACCAGATAGACGCGCGGCGGTTCATGGCGTTCGAGCAGCTCTTCCTCGAGCGCAGCCACCGCCTCAAGCACATCATCCATCTGCTTTGCGCCAAGTTCCTTTGCCGCCTCCCGGACGGCGGAAAACACCGAGGCCAGCCGTTCCCGTTGTCTCTGCCGCTCGCGCTCTTCCAGCTCCATCCATGGGGCTAGTGACTCCTTCGTCAACAGCGGACGTTCGCCTGCCGCAAAGCTGTCGACGATCGCATCGAAGCGGCGCATAAGGAAACGAGCGGCTTCTTCCGCGTTAAACATCTCTTGGTGAAAGAAAAAGTAAAACAAATATTGGCGCACGATGCCGTTCACCATCATGGCCGCATCATACACATACGGCCGAATCGCCTCTCCATACACTTCTTCAAGACGGGTGCAATACCATAAAAAAAGACGGCCGTGCTGACGGAACATATACCGCTCAATCTCCGGATTGACTTTTGGCAGCTGTTCCGACATAACCATATGCAAAAACTCCTTGTATTGGCGGACATGAGAAAAATGAGCAGCCAGCTGGCGGATGAACTGTTCTTTTTCCGTCCCGCCGCCGGCCGCTGCTGTCAAATCGGCCATCATGTTCTCACTGTAATGCTGCAACACCGCCAGCAACAGTTCCTCTTTTGAAGAAAAATGATGATAAAACGCTCCTTTGGAAATGCCCCATGCTTCCACCAAATCTTGGATCGATGTCGCATGATACCCTTTTTCCGCAAACAGCTTCATCGCAATTTCGATAAATTGAACGCGCCGTTCATCCATGGCACTGGTCCATCCCCTTCCCATTCGCCGCTTCCCATTGTGGATACGATGGCAACAACACGCGCGGCTTCACAAAATCGGCCCGCACCCCGCGCTGGCGCAGCCGTTCAATCAATTGCCGGATATCGACCATTGTCCTCGCCTCCATACACCTATGACCAAGAAGTCAACGATATTATAAACAACATTTATAAATTTATGCAACAAAAAAACGATGCTTCTTTGACCAATCAGTCAAAAAAATAAATATTTTTTTGAACGAACAGTCAAAGAGGCCGACCGCCAACAAAAAGCGGCCGCCCATGGCCTGACAAAGACCACAGACCGCCGTCCATTCCATTTATTCCATCGCCGCTGCCGCAAGCGCCAACGCGCCCGCGATGCCGGCGTTGTCGCCAAGCCCTGGAAGGACAATATACTCATCAATCCGTCGCAAAATCGCCTCATGCTCGACATACCCGTTGAGCAGTTCCTGCACATGGCGGCGCACAAGCGGCAACACGTGCGTCTGCTTCATGACGCCTCCGCCCGTGATCACTTTTTTCGGCGATAACACGAGAATGTAGTTGGCAATCGCTTGGGCAAGATAAAAGGCTTCCAACTCCCATACTTCATGGCGGTCCGCCAATTCCGCCCCCTTTTTCCCCCAGCGCCGCTCAATCGCCGGGCCGGACGCCATCCCTTCCAAGCAGTCGCCATGGTACGGGCATATGCCGGCAAACGCGTCATCCGGATGGCGGCGGACCAAGATATGCCCCATCTCCGGATGAAGCAGCCCATGCAACAGGCGGCCCTCGACGATTGCCCCAACACCTATGCCCGTTCCGACCGTTATGTACAGGCAGCTGTCAAGCCCTCGCGCCGCCCCCCAGCGCTGCTCGCCAAGCGCCGCCGCGTTGACATCCGTGTCAAAGCCGATCGGCACCGGAAAATGCCGCTTCATCGCGCCGACAAAGTCAAACTGCGCCCACGCCTGTTTCGGCGTGCTCGTAATATAGCCGTACGTTGGACTGTCCGGACGCAAATCGACCGGACCAAACGACCCGATGCCGATCGCCTCAATGCCATGCGGACGGAAAAATTCGATGACACGAGCCATCGTCTCCTCCGGCGCCGTCGTCGGAAACACCGCTCGTTCATGGATGTTCCCCTGTTCATCGCCGATGGCGCAGACAAATTTTGTGCCTCCGGCTTCAATGGCTCCCAAAATCATATGTACGCCTCTCTTTCTTCATCTGCTCTTTTCTTGTATCTATCTTACTAGAAAAAGGGAGAGGGCATCAATGACAAAAAGCCGCTGATCAGCGGCTTTTTGAAACATAGCGCAATCGATTCTATTGTCTACCGGGTTTGTTGATCTACACTGCTGATTGGCTCACCCCTTCACCGAACCAGCCAACAACCCACGGACAAAATATTTGCCAAGGAAGATGTACACAAGCAAGGTCGGCAGCGCCGCCAACAGGGCTCCCGCCATTTGCACGTTCCATTGGACGATTTGACTGCCGGATAAGTTTTGCAAGGCGACCATGATCGGCTGTTTGTCCGATGTCGTGATCGTCACGGCGAACAAAAACTCGTTCCAAATGTTTGTAAACTGCCAGATCGCCACGACGACAAATCCAGTGATGGACAAGGGGAGCATAATATAACGAAAAATACGGACAAACCCAGCGCCGTCGATTTTCGCCGACTCAATCATTTCATCGGGGATCGCCGCGTAGAAATTCCGAAACATCAGTGTGGTGATCGGAATGCCGTAGACGACATGGACGAACACAAGCCCCGGAATCGTGTTGTACAGCCCGATTTCGCGCAAAAATTGGATGAGCGGAATGAGAATGCTTTGATACGGAATGAACATCCCGAACAAAATGAGCGTAAAGAGCGTATCCGCTCCTTTAAACTTCCATTTCGACAGTACATAGCCGTTGAGCGACCCCAACAGCGCGGAGAGCAGCGTCGCCGGCACGACGAGCAAAATCGAATTCCAAAAGTTCGGGGCGAGCTTGTCAAATGCCGTCGCGTAGCTGCTCCAATCGATCGTTGACGGCAGCTTCCACATATCGGCCAATGTCACTTCATCGAGCGGCTTCAAGCTCGTTGTGACCATGACATACACCGGCAACAGGAAAAACACGCTCATGACGAGGGCCAACAAATACAAAAACGGCCGCGCCCACATGGATCTCGCCATCACGATCCCCCCTTGCGGCTTGAGATGAGATACGGAACGATAAAGATGGCGACCGACAGCAGCATCACGATCGCGATCGCCGCGCCGTTGGCGTAATAGTTGCCGCGGAACGTCGTTTCAAACATGTACACGCCCGGCACATCGGTGACAAAGTTCGCCCCCGGCCCGGTCATGGCGTAAATCAAATCGAAAATTTTGAGCGAAATATGAGCCATGATGATGATGACGCTGACAGTGATCGGCCGCAGCAGCGGCAAAATGATTTTCCAATACAATTGAAACTCGGTCGCTCCGTCCATCCGCGCCGCTTCCCGCACTTCATCTGGAATGGCGCGCAGGCCGGCGAGATACATCGCGACGGCAAAGCCAGTCATTTGCCAAACAGCCGCCACGACCACCGCAATGATGGCGACCGGGATGCCAAACTCAATCTTGCCCCAATGAAATCCGAACAGAATGTTCGTATCCGTATACCATTTTCCATCAAAGCCAAGCGGTTTTAAAAACAAGTTGACGCCCGTTGACGGGTTGAACAGCCATTGCCACACGACTCCGGTGACGACAAATGACAAGGCCATCGGGAAGAAGAAAATGTTGCGGAACAGCGACTCGCCGCGCAGTTTTTGGTCAAGCAAAATGGCAAGCAGTTGGCCGAGCACAATGACGGCGGCGATAAACAACACCGTAAACACAAGTGTATTGCGCAAGTCGGCCTGGAAGCGGAAATCATGAAACAAATACAGATAGTTTTTCAACCCGGCAAACGACCAATCCGGCACGAGCGAATTCCAGTTGCTCAAGGACACATACCCCGTCCAGCCGATAAACCCGTACACAAATAAGAAAATCAGTACGACCGACGGTGCCAAAAACGCCGCTGCCAGCCAATGATCGGCCGTCCATTTCCGCTTTTTCCGCACCGCGGGGACAGCCGCTGTCTTCTCGGCTGGCGTGATGTTGACCGTTTCCACTAAGATCCCTCCTCATGATGACGAAAAGGGGAAGAGAATGGCTCCCGTCCCCTTTTCCCGATTACTTCTTCAGTTCTGCGGCGGCCGATGCCAACGTGTCGATGAACGTCTTCACATCTTTTTGCGTCACGAAAATGTTGACGGCCTGATTGACCTTCGTGACAAACCCTTCCGGCGCTGCTGAACCGTGCGCTAAGCTCGGCGCCAGCTCCGCCGTCTTGAAGTCTTGCATCGTTTGTTTGCCGTATTCATCGTACTTGGACGGATCCGCGTCGATGCGGGCCGGGATGGAGCCTTTCAGCGGGTTAAACGCATCTTGCCCTTCCACCGAACCAAGCACCGATAAGAACTTCTTCACATCGTCCGGGTTTTTCACGCCTTTCGGCAGGCCGAACGTATCGGTAATGACCATAAACTTGCCTTCCGTATTCGGCACCGGCACATAACCGAAGTCTTGGTTCACCTTCAATTTCAAATCGTTGACAAAATAGCCCTTCACCCAGTCGCCCATCACGTACATGGCCGCCTTTCCTTCGGCGACGAGCTGGGCGGCGTCTTGCCAGTTGCGCGAGCTATGGTCTTCGTTAATATAGCCAAGCATTTTCTTAAACGTCTCAACGGCTTGTTTCACTTGTGGGTCGTTAAACGATAATTCTCCCGTCCAAAGTTTCTTGTAGTTTTCCGTTCCGAGCGTGCCAAGCAGCACGTTTTCAAACAGGTGCGTCGCTGCCCACGGCTCTTTGTCGCCTAAGGCGAGCGGCGTAATGCCCTTTGCTTTCAGCTTGTCGGCCACTTGGAAAAACTCGTCGAACGTTTTTGGCGGCTGAATCCCGTTGTCGGCAAATACTTTTTTGTTGTACCAAAGCACGTTGCCGCGGTGAATGTTCACCGGAACGGAGTAAATGTTGCCGTCTTTGCTCACCATGTCAATCAACGCTTTCGGGAATTTGTCCATCCAGCCTTCTTTTTCATATAAATCGTTGAGCGGCTCCATTTTGCCGGCGGCCACCCAGCCTTCATTCAGCTCCGCTCCGCCGTGTACTTGGAACGTCGATGGCGGATCGTTTCCTTGCATGCGGCTCGCCAACACCGCCTTGGCGTTCGTTCCCGCCCCGCCGGCCACCGCCGCGTTTTCGACTTCAATATCCGGATATTTTTCTTGGAACAGTTTGATGAGCGCTTTTAAGCCGTCTTCCTCACCGGCTCCGGTCCACCAGCTGAAAATCTCGAGCTTCTCTCCCGCTTTTTGGCTGCCTTGTTTGGCGTCATCGGACGAAGAAGAGTTCGAGCTGCTGCAGCCCGACAGTGCCATACCGACGCCAAGCGCCAACGCCAGCCATGCGGATGCTTTCTTTCTCATGTTCCTCCCCCTTTTCCGTTTGTTTTTGAAACCCCTTTCAATGTTGAGTGTACCATGGGCCGCTTATCAATCGGCGGCTTGATTTCTTCACTTTTTTGCGTTTTTCTTCACTTTTTTGTTTTCCGTTCTCCTGTCAGGCAAGCGGTGTGCAGCGGACTGCCATTTCGCTTTTATGGCGCGAAAAAAGCCCGTCTCCCCATCAGGGGGGCGGGCTTCGCTTCGGACGCCGGAAGAAGGGCGGAGCCTGCTTTGTCCGCGGGACTTACCTTTTGACTTGCCATGCACCTTCCTTGTTGGAGACAGCACTCCCCTTGTCAGCGCGTCTGTACTTTTTTCCGGTATTCGCTCGGCGACAGGCCGGTTTGCTTTTTAAAGACGCGGCTGAAATAGTTGGGGTCGTTGTAGCCGACTGAAAAACAAATTTCTTTTAAGCTTTGATCCGTCTCAGCCAGCGCTTCTTTCGCCCGTTCGATGCGCACGTTCGTCACGTAGTCGATAAAGGTGATGCCAAACTGCTCTTTGAACAGTTTGCTGAAGTAGTACGGACTGATGCCCGCTTGTTCCGCCACCTCCTCAAGCGTCAGCGGCTCGGCGTAGTGACGGTCAATGTAGTCTTTCGCCTTGCCGAGTTTGCCGTGAGCTTGCTGCTGGCGCCAAACCTCGAGATCAGCGGCGATGCGGTCCAGTTCATCAAGCGCCGCTCGCTTCAATTCTGCCGCCGACCGGCAGGAAGCAAAGGAAGCGAGCCGCTCATAACGAATGCCCAGCTCCGATAGAAGACGCCCGAGCCACACAAAGGTCTCTTCCGCTTTGCGGCCGGCGGCCGGCAGTGAATGAGAAGAGGCCAGTTCCTCTATATACGTCAGACAAATCATCCGGGCTTGCTCGATGTCGCCAAGGCGCAGCGCTTCAAACAGCTGTTTATCCCGTTCCGCTTCCCCGCCGGCGCGCGTCGCTTCCGCCGGCAGAAACCCCACTTGTGCTTTTTGCCGGTCGGCGTAATAATGAGCGGCCGACAGCGCCTCATAGTACGAGGAACGAAGTTGGTCAAGGCGGGAAAACGGGGAGCCGAGCCCGATATACAGCGCGGCGCCGTACCGGGCCGAAAACTGCCGCGCCAAATCGAGCGCCAATGCCTGGATGACGGGCTTCCAGGCTAGCTCGCCATCGTTTGGGCTGCGGAAAAACAAGACCGGCAGGCGCCGGTTCGCCATCCGCCCGATCCAATAGCGCGTTGGCGCCTTCCCGCTAAGCTGCTTGTCCAGCCATGATTTCCATTCGTCAGCCACCCCTGCATCCGGGAACTGAATGACGAGGAACATCCCCGACGCAATCGAAAACGGCAGCAGTTCCTTCCACCGCTCCCACTCATCAGCCGATACGTCTTCTGTCATGAGGACGGACAGCCATTCGCTTTCCACAAGCGTCTGCAACCGGCGAATCTGCTCCTCGAGCTGGCGGCTGCTCTCCTCGTGTCGCCGCTTGGCCGCCACTTCTTGGCTGACCCGTTCCAAAGCCGAAATGACCTCCTCCTTCCGGCTCGGTTTCAATAAATATTCCTTGACGCCAAACCGCATCGCTTGTTTCGCATAGTCGAACAAATCAAACGCCGACACAATAATGAACTCCAGATCGAGGCCGTCTTGGCGAATCGCTTCGATCGCTTGCAGCCCGTCAAGGCCGGGCATTTTGATGTCAATCAGCATGATATCCGGACGATAACGCTTGGCGATCTCGACCGCCTCGCGCCCGTTGGCGCCCTCGGCGGCCACCTCGATATCCGGAAGGTGGTCGCTAATCATTTTGCAAAGCGCTCTTCGCTCCAACGCCTCATCATCGACGATCGCCACTTTCACCGTTCATCCCCCCTTGCCATCTTGGCAGCCATAACCGCACCGTCGTTCCTTTTCCTGGTGCAGACTCGATTTCGGCCACATCCATCACTCCGTAAAACAGCTGCAGTCGGCGAATGACATTGTGCAAGCCGATGCCGGTTGAATGGCCGCGCCCTTGCTCACGGCGCGTCCGCGGTTCTTCGCCGCGGATCAACGCTTCAAGCTCCGCTTTCACCTGCTCATCCATGCCAACGCCATTGTCGCGCACTTCCACAACGACCCGCCCGTTTTCGGCGAAAACGGACACGGACAGCTCGGCTCCCTGCTCGTACGTCTCAATGCCATGGATGAACGCATTTTCAATCAGCGGCTGCAACGTGAGCGGCGGAATCGGTTGATCGAGGCAAGATGGTTCCGCCTCTAACGAAAACTTGATCCGATCAAAAAACCGCGTCTGCTGGATGAAGAAATATTCACGGGCGATGCGCACCTCATCGGCAAGCGTCACCGTCCGCTGCAAATCACCCAAGTTGTAGCGCAAAATGGCCGCCACCGCTTCAATCAGCCGCGACGTTTGCTGGGCGTCCTCCAAGTACGCCATCTTCGCAACCGTGTTCAGCGTATTGAATAAAAAATGCGGATTGATTTGACTTTGCAAGCTTTTGAGTTCCAGCTCCTTCACCAGCCGGTCGAGCTCAGCCTTTTGTTTCATCTCCGCAATCAGCTGCTTTAAATTGCGGCGCATGTCATTAAACGTGATCGTCAACAGCCGCAGCTCATCGTTGGTCATCGGCTCAATATCCGGCCCGTCCAGCCGCCCGTCAGCGATGGATCGGGCAGCGCGCGAGAGAAGAATGATCGGCTTCGTTAAGTGGCCGGAAAAGAACACCGCCAGCAAGGCGCCAAGCAACAACGTCGTGACAAACAATCCCATTCCCATATAGCGGAAATAGCGGTTGCGCCGCTCCACTTCATCGTACCGCCGTTGGTAGGCCGTCAGCTCATCGTCAATCAAGTTTAACGTTTCCTCTTGCAAAAAGGACGCAATGTTCATCGTTTCATGCAAGTGGGATGAGTACAAGCCAATATTTCCAGCTTGAAAATGATAGACCGTCAGCGCCACCTCCTCCAACAAACTTTCAATCATATGTTCATAGTTTTCCGCCGCCAGCCGGTCGGACAGCACTGGCAAGATGGCGCCGAGCTGCCGGCGGCGTTGCTGCAGCCAGCGGAACTCCCGCTCATAAGCGCGTGCATACCGTCCTTCTTTTTCCGAGACGTACGCATTGAGCTGTTCCATCATTCGGTTTGCCCGCTGCGACACCTCATTGAGCAACAACAATCGGCGCATCCGTTGATCATAATCGCTCATCATCTCTTCGCTCGTCTGATACAAAAGAAACACCGCTCCGTTCAGCAAAAGCAAAAAAACGGTAAAGCAAAGCAGCATCTTCGTCCGAATGTTCATCTGAATTCCACCCCGCTGTCACCGGCGCTTTGTTGCCTGCATCGTCCTGCCGCTTCAAGTCGAACGTGTTCGAACGTCAAGGCGGCCATCTCTCATGCTTTAGCGCTCGCCAACCCTTCTCCGCTTTCAGCCTCCTCCCTACGGAGGCCTGGCAGGCCCCTTCATGGCGTGTTGACCTCATAATTGCGCGCCGGGCGCAGCGGCAAGTCTTTTTTCCGAATGACTTTCGTCTCCGTATTCGTCACCACCGGCACGTCTTTCCCGGCGACGATCTCGGCCATCATTTTGACAGCCTTGTATCCCATTTCATACGGCTCCTGCACCACCGTCGCCGCAATCGTTCCTTTTTGCAAATAGCGGATCGTCTCCGGCAGCGTGTCAAAGCCAATAATATACGTCTTTTGCTCCCGATGAAACTGCTCGACCACCTTGGCAACGCCAATCGCATCAAGCGCGCTCGTGCCGTAAAACGCATTCACATCCGGGTGCTTTTTCAAAATCGTATACGCCTTTTCCGCGGCTTGCACACGCGTAATGTGCGACTCTTCGATGGCAACGATGCGGATTCCTTTTTCCTGTCTCACTGCATCCTCAAATCCGCGCACTCGCAGCTGTTGGTGCGCCGCCGTCAAACTGCCGGTAATAATCGCGACCGTCGCCTTGCCCTTTGTATCCTCAGTCAACGCCCGTCCCGCGAGAAAACCGGCATAATAATTATCCGTTCCCACATAGGCGACACGTCGGCTCGTTGGAGCATCCGTATCGATTGTCACCACAGGAATATTCTTGTCCGTGATTTCGTTAATCACTGGGACAAATTCCGCTTCCGTCAACCCTTGTGTGATAATCCCATCGACTTTCGCTGCTGCGGCTTTTTTCAAAATGCGCAAATGCTCATCAATATTCGCCTGCCGCGGGCCGATATACTCGAGGTCAACCCCCAGTTCTTTCGCCGCCGCTTTCGCTCCTTTTTCCACGAGCCGCCAGTAATCATTATCGAGTTCCTCCGGCACAAGCACGAAATGATAGGCCTCTTTTGTTGTTTCCGGAACCCGTTCCTTTTCTGATTTCGGATACGCATACACGTTCCAAGCGCAATAGGCGGTGAAGGAAGCGCTTCCAATCAGCGCGGCGATGCCGCCCCCGTAAAACAGCCGTTTCCACCAATCGCGCATCTTGATCCCTCCTACCGCCATTGTACACGAACGTCGGGGCGCTAGCCTAGACAAAAGAAAATACCCGAACTTCAAAATGTGCAAGGTTTCAGAGTTCGACATAGCGGCATTTTCATCCCTTCGATGGTGACGAAATCTTTTTGTCATGGGAGTCTATATGAAATCCAAATAGGGGTCAGTCCGGCCGGCATCATTCGCCATACGGCGATGGCCATGCCCATCATCAAGTGCAGAGCGAGCAAAAAAACCCCGTTCCGAAACAAGCTCGCTGCATCGGAACGGGGTCTCTCCACTCGTTTATCCTTTCAACTTTTCCACTGCCTCAACCGACAGTCCAGTCAATTCACAAATCGTTGGCACATCATATCCTTTCCCTAGCATCCGTTTCGCGATGTCCATCTTGCCTTTTTCGATTCCTTTTTCGATTCCTTTTTCGATTCCTTTTTCGATTCCCTTTTCCATCCCCCGTTGCTCATACGACACGATGAGATCCGTCACTTTTTTCGCTTCCTTCGTTCCCATTTGGTTCACCTCGTTTCGCAATTGGATTTCCTCTTGTTCGGACAGCGTCAAATACGTCTCGAAAAATCCAAACAACAGCCGCTGTTTCGCTTCGTCAAGCTCCAAGCGGACGAGCATGCGCAAAAATTCTCTTTTCACTGCCACTCTCTCACTTTCATTATACCCCATTTTGCTTAACAAGGCGGCCGCGACCGGGTTGTCGCGGCGAATGTACTCACGCCATGGCTGTTTGCGCAGTTCAACAGTAAGAAAGCGGAAATCGACAACGGTTAGGAACGGAAACTTGATGGTGAACGAGGACGGTTCATCGCGGTGTTCGTCATAGCTGAAGATGGCAATGGGAAGAATGCGACGGCGGTATTTTTGAAACAAACGGCTGACATAAATGAACATGCGCTCGGGAAACGTCGGCTGCGTGTAACTTTGGTGTTCGATATGGACGATGATCAGCCCATCTTCCCCTTTCAATTTTGTTTCCACCAATAGATCCACACGGTGCTTTTCGCCGGCCGCCACATCCGTAAACACCTCTTCGGACAAAAAGGAGACGTGGCGGAAGTCGACTTGTTCATACACGTGCGGAAAAAACAGAAGCAAAAACTCTTCAAAAAACGTCGACAGCAACTCCTTAAACAACCGGTCGTGATCGATTCGCGTTTCGGACACGGTCTCCCTCCTTGTGATATTTGAACTTTCTCTATTTTCTTCGCCGCGCCTTGGGCAAAATCCTGCCGAAAAGGCTGGTGAAAAGCATTGATTTTGTCTAAAATAAGGGGAATGTGAATGGGAAGAAAGCCCTTGTGTTGCGCGGCTTTTCACGATGAAATGACAAAGCCGCCCCGGCGACAGGCGGCTTTGTCAATCGCTTTTCCAAACGATTTAGTTTCCAGCTACTGTTTTGGCCTGTATAAACCGTGTTTGGCGAAAAAAGTAAAGGGCGCGGCGGCTTTTTGTAACGAGACGAACGTGAAAAACAATTGTTTCTTCGGAGTAACAAACTGTTACAAAAAGGATAAGAAAAGCAAGCGCGCAGTATGCAAAAAGCAACCGTGAGGACGTTTCATGAAATGCGAGCAACGGCACTCTCCATCCTTGTAGAGAAACACAAGAAGAAAAAGGTGCTCCGTTCCATTGAGAGCACCCTTTTCCCCATAAAGGCCCGTCTTCAGCCCATTTATGTTTGGGAGAAATATTCAACCTAATCCATCGAGCCGCCATACAGATGAAGCGTTACGGCAAAAAGATTTTTCCCGGATTGAGAATGCCGTTCGGGTCAAACAGCTGTTTCAACCGTTTCATCCAAAGCACGGCGTCTCCTTTTTCTTCACGCAAAAACGCCCGTTTGCCGATGCCGATGCCGTGCTCTCCCGTGCACGTGCCGCCGCGCGATAAGGCATAGCGGACGATATGGGCGTGCACGCGTTCGATCCGCGCCATCTCATCCGCATCGTTCGGGTCAAAGGCAAGCACCGTATGGTAATTGCCGTCGCCGACATGGCCGAAAATCGCGGCGGTCATGTTCTGCTCGTTGACAAGCCGGCGCGTATCGGCGATCGCCCCCGGCAGCTCGGACAGCGGCACGCACACATCAGTTGAGAGCATCGCCTTGCCTGGATAGGCGGCTTGAATGGCGAACGCCGCATGGTGGCGCGCTTCCCACAGCTTCGCGCGGGCGAGCGAGTCCGTCTCGACCGCAAAGGAAACCGCGCCTTCGGACTCGCACAATTCTTTGACGAGTTCCGTCCCATCGTCCACGCTCGCGCGGCTGCCGTTCAATTCGATAAACAGCGTCGGCGTCACCGGATAATCCGTCTTTTTGTATGCGTTGACCGCGGCGATCGTCGCCTCGTCCACGAGCTCGATTTTGCCGGGGCCGACGCCGGACCGCAAAATGGCAAACGCAGCCCCTGCCGCTGTCTCGAGAGACGGGAAGCACACTTTGATGGCGTTCGTCGCCTCTGGAATGCCATGCAGGCGGACAATAAGGCGGGTGAAGACGCCGAGCGTCCCTTCCGATCCGACGAACAAGCCGGTCAAGTCATAGCCGGCCGACGATTTCACCGCCAAACTTCCCGTCTGAATGACTGAACCGTCCGCGAGCACCACCTCTAATCCGAGCACTTGATCGCGCATGACGCCGTATTTCACGCAGTTCGTGCCGCTCGCGTTCGTCGCCGCCATGCCGCCGATCGTCGCGTCCGCACCCGGATCGACCGGGAAAAACAACCCATATCGCTTCAGCGCCTCATTCAGTTGCAACCGCGTCACTCCCGGCTCGACGATGGCGAGAAAATCGTCCGGGCGAATGTCGATAATGTTGTTCATCAACGTCAAATCCAAACTGATGCCGCCCGCAATTGGAATGACATGCCCTTCCAAGCTCGTGCCGGCGCCAAACGGCGTCACAGGGATGCGGTGCTCGTTGGCAAACGCCATCACCCGGCTCACTTCCTCCGCCGTTTTCGGAAACACGACGACATCTGGCTTATGCGGCGCATGGTAGGCGATGCCTTTGCTGTGGTGTTCGAGCACCGTTTCATTGATGCTCACCCGCTCGCGGTCGCCGATCAATTCCAGCAGTGATTCGTATACGTTCATCGTTCTCCTCCTCACCCGATCGGATCAAGCGGTGCCATCCATCGATGCGCCGCCTTTTCTCTTGACGCACTCTGATGGTGGATCGATCGACCCGGATGGCATGGTTCGTTTAGTAACGGAGCAACGTTTCAATTCCTTCCGCAATCCGCTCGGCGTTCGGCAGCCAATCATCCTCCACCGACGGCACCGGATACGGCGTGTCGTAGCCGGCGATACGCACGATTGGAGCTGATAGAGAAAACAGCGCCCGTTCGCTGATCAAGGCCGCCACTTCCGCGCCAAACCCGCCTGTTTTCACCGCTTCATGGACGATCATCACCCGTCCTGTTTTTTCCACCGAAGTGATGATGGTGTCGATATCAAGCGGCTGCAGGCAGCGAAGGTCGATCACTTCCGCGCTGACCCCTTTCGCTTCCATCTCGGCGGCGACTTTGGCGGCAAGCGGCACGGTCGCCCCCCAAGCAATGATCGTCACATCGTCTCCTTCTTTCACAACCCGTGCTTGGCCGAGCGGAATCGTGTACGGTTCTTCGGGCACTTCCATGCGAAACGCCCGATACAGCTTCATCGGCTCCAGAAACAGAACCGGGTCTTCATCGCGAATGGCGGAAATGAGCAGCCCTTTCGCATCGTACGGATTGGACGGCATGACGACTTTTAAGCCCGGCGAATGGGTAAACAGCGCCTCCAACGCATCGGAGTGCAATTCCGGCGTCCGCACCCCGCCGCCGTACGGGCTGCGCACGACGATCGGGCACGAAAACCGTCCGGCCGAGCGGAAGCGGATGCGCGCCGCCTGGGCCGCCAGCTGGTCCATCGCCTGGTACACAAACCCGAGAAACTGAATTTCGGCAATCGGGCGCATGCCGTTGATCGCCAGTCCAATAGACGTGCCGATAATGCCCGATTCCGCAAGCGGCGTATCAAACACGCGCCCCTCGCCAAACTGCGCAAGCAGCCCGTCCGTCGCCCGGAAGACGCCGCCGTTTTCGCCGACATCTTCGCCCAGCACGATGATGCGCGGATCGCGCTCCATCTCTTGGCGCATCGCTTCATTGATCGCTTCAATCATCGTCAATTCCGCCATTTATCTCACCCCGCTCCGTTGTTTGCGCCGCATCACTTCGTCTTTTTGCTCGGCAAGCAATGTTGGCGCTTCGCTGTACACGTAATCGAATACATCGACAATCGAACCGGACTTGCTGGCGATGGCCGCCTCGTACGCCGCGGTCACTTCATCATTCACTTGGGCGACAAGCGCGTCTTCCTGCGCTTCCGTCCATAATCCGCGCCGTTCCAAAAGCAGGCGCAGACGGCGGAGCGGATCTTTCGCCCGCCATGTCTCGACTTCTTCCGGCCGGCGGTATCTCGTCGGGTCATCCGCCGTCGTGTGCGGCCCGAGCCGATAGGTGAGCGCCTCGATCAACATCGGCCCCTCGCCGCGGCGAGCGGCTTCGACGGCCTGCTTCATCGTTTCGTACACCGCCAGCACGTCATTGCCGTCAACGAGCACCCCTTTCATCCCGTACGCAAGCGCCTTTTGCGCGATCGTCCGGCTGGCCGTCTGCTTCCGGTACGGGACGCTGATGGCGTATTGGTTGTTTTGGCAGAAAAAGATGACCGGCACGTTGTACACCGCGGCAAAATTCATCGCTTCATGAAAATCGCCCTCTGACGTCGCCCCGTCGCCGAAATACGCAACCGATACTTGCGATTCGCCTTTCAATTTCGACGCCCACGCGCAGCCGACCGCATGAAGCGTCTGAGCAGCGATGATGATTTGCGTCGGGAAAATGTTCACTCCCTCCGGCATCCGTTTCCCTGACAAGCGGCCCTGCACGTAATGGAAAAACTGCTCAAGCGGCATGCCATGCATCAAGCATACCGCCACTTCGCGGTAGCTCGGGAAAATCCAATCGTCTTTATGAAGCGCAAGGGCGCTGCCGATTTGCGCCGCCTCTTGGCCGCTAAACGGGGCATACGTCCCGATCCGCCCTTGCCGCTGCATGCGCAACAGCCGCTCATCAATGACGCGCGCCCGCCGCATTTCCCGGTAGGCACGAAGCAACCACTCATCGGAAAACGCCGCTAACTTCTCCTCATCGCCATTTCCGTTTTCATCGAGAATTCGCACGATCTCGACCGACAATTGGTCCGGGTCAAACATGGGCTTCCCTCCTCATCATTTTTTCATCACGGCCCAGCTGCTTCTCTTTGGCGCTCGCTCTCTTCCAGTACGAAGACATGTCCTCCTAACCGAGCGCCGCCTACCGCACGTCCAAGAGCAACACTTCCGGATTTTCCAAATAGTGCGCCACCGTCCGCATAAACCGCCCGGCCGGCTCGCCGTCAATGACGCGGTGGTCAAAGGTGAGCGACATTCCCATCATATCGCGGATGACAATTTCGTCGCCGACGACAACCGGGCGCCGTTTGATCGCATGCGCTCCGAAAATCGCCACTTCCGGATAGTTGATGATCGGCGTCGCAAACCAGCCCCCGCCCGCCCCGGTGCTCGTGATCGTAAACGTGCTTCCTTGCAGCTCGTCAAGGCGAAGCGCCTGGCGGTGCGCTTTTTCCGACAGCTCGGCGATCTCAACGGCGAGCTCGCGGATCGATTTTTGATCGGCGTCGCGGATGACAGGGACGACAAGCCCCGCTTTCGTCGCCGTCGCGATGCCGATGTGATAGCGCTTTTTCAAGACGATTTCATTCGTCTCTTCATCGAGCGAAGCGTTAAACATCGGATATTGCTTCAGCGCCCTTGTCACCGCTTTAATAATAAACGGCAAATACGTCAGTTTGATCTGCTCCTTGGCCAGCTCGCTGGCCAGGTTTTTGCGGATCTCGACGAGCTTCGTCACGTCCACCTCGTCCATCCCGGTCACATGCGGCGCCGTGTACGCCGATTTCACCATTTTTTCGGCGATTTTTTTGCGCAAGCCGCGAAGCGGGATGCGCTCTTCTTCTGGAACCACAAGCTCCGTGCTGGCGATGGACGTCCATGCAGCTTTGTCCGCCTTTTGCTCTATCGCCGTGCCCCCAACTGGCAAAACCGCGGCCCCGCTCCTTTCACGTAGCTCTGCCACCGCCACGGCTGCTTCCCGCTCGCGGACATATCGCTCCAAGTCGGCGAGCGTCACCCGACCGCCTTCGCCCGTTCCTTCCACTTCATCGATCGGAACGCCCAACTCCCGCGCCCGCTTGCGCACAGACGGCGCGGCAATCGCCCGTTTGCGCGCCACCGTTGGGCGCGGGGCTTCTATATGAACAGCAGACGCAGGCTCCTGAGCCAAATGGTCAGTCGGCGCCGCTTCGGCCGCCACCGCCGCCTCGGTTTCCACGACAATCAACGGCTCTCCAACCTTCACCGTCGCCCCTTCCGGCCCGGCAAGCGCCACCACTTTGCCAGCGACCGGCGTCGTCATTTCCACCATCGCCTTATCCGTTTGAATTTCGGCAATCGGCTGATCCGCCTTGACCACATCCCCTTCGCGAATGAGCCAGCGGATGATTTCCGCTTCATGCAGCCCTTCGCCGATGTCAGGCAATTTAAATTCGTAGATCATGCCATATCCCCTTCCCCTTGTTCTCATGCTGTGATGGGAAACAAACACAATGGTGTAGCATCCAT
Organism: Geobacillus sp. WSUCF-018B; assembly: GCF_002809985.1. NCBI lineage: Bacteria > Bacillati > Bacillota > Bacilli > Caryophanales > Anoxybacillaceae > Geobacillus > Geobacillus sp. WSUCF-018B. The sequence goes on along the minus strand of NZ_PIJF01000038.1, from coordinate 6,637 downwards.
GGTGCGGCGATCATGAGGAAACATAGAAGTTAAGCGCTTACAAAAAACGTGGTGAACATTCGCTTTTTCTGCCAAAATATCAAATGAATATTTCAAATTTTCTAACCTACAAGATTTATGATAGTCTATAGATTGTCAAACTGTCAATATAAGGAGAGCAGACATTTTTCGCCCGCTTCGACAAGCATCGACAACCCCTTCTATTATCGCAAAATAACAATTCTTGGTTCGATTTGACCGAAACACCGAGAACGGGCTCAACCGCTGCTGATTTCAGTGATGGGTAGGCAGTTTTCCGAAAAACATGGAAGGACGTGAAACATGGCTGTCTCGTACCAATGAGCGGAAATGGTTCAAAAAAAGTTAATTGTACGAGGTTTCTCTAAGAAGAATGAATAAGTTCAATGGTATTTTGCAATACATCACTCGTCTTATAAGAGGAGGAAGCAATATGCGTCTTGCCACGATTCACCATATCGCCATTATTTGCTCGGACTATGAGCGGTCGAAACGATTTTATACAGAAATTCTCGGATTTCGCCCCATCCGGGAGCAATACCGCGCTGAGCGCCGTTCGTACAAACTCGATTTGGAGGCTGATGGCGGCATTCAGCTTGAGCTATTTTCCTTTGAAAACCCGCCGAAGCGCCCAAGCTACCCGGAAGCGTGCGGACTGCGCCATCTTGCTTTGGCGGTGGACAACCTCGATGAAGCCATTGCCTACTTGCGCCAACACGGCATCGATCCCGAACCCGTCCGCGTTGATGAAGCGACCGGCAAACGATTCACCTTCTTCCAAGACCCAGATGAACTGCCGATCGAGCTGTATGAAAACTAAAGAGAAAAGCACGCTTGCTCCATGACGATGACAAAACGAAGCCTCTCCGTTGATTTGTGGTACAATGGGGTCGATACAAATGAAGGAGGCCAAACAACATGATTCGATTCGCAACCATCGGCACAAACTGGATCACCGAAGCATTTCTTGACGCCGCGCGCCTCGTCGATTCCTTCGAACTCGCCGCCGTCTACTCGCGAACCGAGGAGACCGCAAAGCAGTTTGCCGACAAAGTCGGGGCGCCGCGGACGTTCACGGACTTGCAAAAGCTGGCCGAAAGCGACGGCATTGATGCCGTCTATATCGCCAGCCCGAACGCACTTCATGCCGAGCAGGCGATTTTGCTCATGAATCACGGCAAACACGTCTTATGCGAAAAACCGCTCGCCTCGAACGCCAAAGAAGTAAAGGCGATGATCGAAGCGGCCGAGCGAAACGGCGTCGTGTTGATGGAAGCGATGAAAGCGACGCTGCTTCCCACATTCCGGTCCATCCGCGAGCACTTGCCGAAACTCGGCCGCATCCGCCGCTACGTGGCGAACTATTGCCAATACTCATCGCGCTATGACGCCTATAAGCAAGGAACGGTGCTCAACGCCTTCAACCCAGCTTTCTCCAACGGGGCGTTGATGGACCTTGGCGTCTATTGCCTGTACCCGATGGTCGTTTTGTTCGGCCAGCCCCGTGGCGTGAAGGCGCAAAGCGTGAAGCTCGAATCCGGCGTTGATGGCGAGGGTTCGATCGTGCTCGATTACGGCGACATGGACGCGGTCGTCTTTTATTCGAAAATCACGAACTCGCACTTGCCTTCGGAGATTCAAGGGGAAGACGGAAACATGATCATCGACGCCATCCACACACCAACCAAAGCGGAAATCCGCTACCGCGACGGGCGCGTCGAGGACATCACCGCGCCGCAGGACAAGCCGCCGATGTACTACGAGGCGGAAGAGTTTATCCGTTTGATCGAAAACGGAGAACGCGAATCGGCCGTCAACTCGCACCGCCATTCGCTTTGGACGATGGAAATCATGGACGAAGCGCGAAGACAAACCGGCATCGTGTTCCCGGCCGACGAGCGATAATAAAAAGGTTCCAACCTAGTCTTCCTGGGGCTCGGTTGGAACTCTTTTTCTTTCTGTCTCATTGGATTTCCTTGGCCGCCGATAAGCCATGGCTGTTACCTTCTGCTAAAATACGGGCCAAGCCATCCGCTTTCATGCGTCATGACAAACGTCCAGTTGAACTCGCTGTCCACCACATATAGATCGATTTTGTCGTTTTCCGCTGCCAGATCGGCGGCTTTCAATCCGGACGCATCCTCCACGGTGAACGCATCGTCGCCATGTTGAAAGAAAAGATAGCAGCACGTTTTCTCTTCTTGATCAAACGCCATTTCCGCTTCTTCTCCTGTGAAACAGCCTCTCATCCCATAGCTGAACACATGCCATAAGTAGCCGTTGACTCCATTCCGATTATGAAGGTGGATGTGTTGTTTTTCTTCCACAGTCAAATGGCCGGCAAACACCTTTTCCCACTGTTGTCGTAATTGCTCCCCGAAACCGGACCGTTTGCGGATTTTGATGTTTCGGCAAGCTAACTGATGAAATAACTCCATTTCGTTTCTCCCCCAGTGACCTGACGTGGCACCGCCTTCATCGATGTGCTCATTTCGTCTATCAACAAGATGGCTTCTCACCATCTTTGTCACGCCGAGCGGTTTTCGTCCGCCCAGCCACTTCCCCGTTTCCGGCCGCACTTCGATGAGCAACTGCCGCGCACCCTATGCAAGACAGTTTCCCCGCTCTTTGCGCCTGCCTCGCTGCACCGCCCCTATTCCCCCGTCTCAGCAAACCGGCGGAGGCGCGCGCCAATTTCATCGCGCACGCGGCGGAACACCGCCAGCTTCTCCTCTTCCGTCCCTTCCGCTTTCGCTGGGTCGTCAAAGCCCCAATGGACGCGCTTCACGTGCGGCGGGGTGACGGGGCAATGGTCGGCCGCATGGCCGCACAGCGTCACGACCAAATCAGCGCGGTTGAGGAGATCCGGGTCGATGACGTCAGACGTTTGGTTCGAAATGTCGATGCCGACTTCCTTCATCACCTTGACCGCATTCGGATTGAGGCCATGCGCTTCAATGCCGGCGCTGTGCACTTCCCATTCCTCACCAAGAAGTTGTTTCGCCCAGCCTTCCGCCATTTGACTGCGGCACGAGTTGCCGGTGCATAAGAAATAAATGATTTTTTTCTTCATCGTTGATTCCCACCTTTATTTTGATTCTGGAGCAGCAGAGGAAAAATACTTTCGCTGAAACGCCAATGCTACGTTGACAAGCGCCAGCATCACCGGCACTTCAATGAGCGGACCGATGACCGCCGCAAACGCCGCGCCCGAATGAATGCCAAACACCCCCACGGCGACGGCAATGGCCAGCTCAAAGTTGTTGCTCCCCGCTGTAAACGCCAGCGTCGTCGATACCGGGTAGCCGGCTCCCAATTTTTTCGCCAAAAAGAAGGAGACAAAAAACATGATGACAAAATAAAGCAGCAATGGAATCGCAATGCGCACAACATCGAGCGGCAAGCTGACGATCATATCGCCTTTGAGCGAAAACATCACCACGATCGTAAACAAAAGCGCAACAAGCGTCAGCGGGCTGATTTTCGGCACAAACACTGTTTCATACCATTGCCGCCCTTTCGCTTTCACAAGCACAAACCTTGTCGCCATGCCAGCGAGAAACGGGATGCCTAAGTAAATAAACACCGATTTCGCCACTTCCGCCATCGTGATCTCGACAACGGCTCCCTCAAGCCCAATCCATCCAGGAATGACCGTCACAAACACGTACGCATATAGCGAGAAAAACAATACTTGAAACAGTGAATTGAAGGCGACAAGTCCCGCTGCGTACTCTGTGTCACCGCGCGCCAAATCGTTCCAGACGATGACCATGGCGATGCAACGGGAAAGCCCGATTAAAATCAAACCAATCATATACTCCGGCTTGTCAGGCAAAAAGACGACCGCCAACAAAAACATGAGAATGGGACCGATCACCCAGTTTTGCACGAGGGACAAAACGAGCACCTTCACATCTTTGAACACACGCCCCATCTCTTCATAACGCACTTTCGCCAGCGGCGGATACATCATCAAAATCAACCCGATCGCAATCGGAATCGACGTTGTCCCCACTTGCAGACGATTCAATCCATCCACCAACCCAGGAGCCCAAATTCCGACTGCGATCCCGACCGCCATCGCAAGAAAAATCCATACCGTCAAAAAGCGGTCTAAAAACGACAACCGCTTCGGTTCACAACAATCCACCATCATTCACCTCGTCATTTAACATCAGCACCCGCAGCGGGCTGCAGGATTCGCTGTCTCGATTTTGCGAATGTTTTCCTCTTGATCCGGAACATACGACAACACCGCTTGCAACAATGAGTAGTATTCGCTTTGCGGCCGGAGCGAATAATACACCCATTGCCCTCTCCGCTCTTCTTTGATCAGCCCGGCATCTTTTAACTTACGCAAATGCTGGCTGATCGCCGGCTGGCTGGTCGAAAACACCTCAAGCAGCTCGCACACACAGCATTCCCGCTTATTCAAAATCGCCAAAATCGTCAGCCGCGTCGGATCACCAAGCAGCTTCAACACCCGAGCGGCCGCTCCTATCTCCATTGCGAGTTGCGGCATATCACCCCTCCGTTCATCATCATATCATGATTTGCTTATATAAAAACGAACAACCATCATGAAACGGCCACGCCGACCAATGAAATGGTTTCCGTCAATCATTATATAATTAAGTACTTATATAAGTCAACCATGATGTATCGACAAAAGCAAGAAAAGCGAGCGTGCCGCATGTTTCCGCCGTACGCCCGCCAATGTCAGTCCATCCGCTTTTTCGCCGCCGACAGAAGATCGATTGCCTTCGTCCCCACCCCGACGAATGTTTCCAAAATCGCTTGCGCCCCAGCGATCGAAAAAATAAAAATGAACGGCATGGCGATCTTCGGGATGAATAAATACCCAAGCGCGAGAAAAATCGCGCTCCACACCCCCGCGCACCAGTAACAGTTCAACAAATAGCCGAATTTCGATTTCGGCACTTTTTTGATTTCCGTATGGCCGTCCTCATGCCGGATTGTCTCTTTTTTCATAAACGGATTGCGAATGAATTCGGTGATCTTATCAAAGACGATCAAGTGGGTGAACCGATAGCTGGCCAAAATGATCATGATGTACGTCATCCAGTCGAGTTCTCGAAGCATGGTGGGTTCCTTTCTTTTTCCATCTTTTTCTTTAGTATGAACCAAGATGCGTTTCTTTATGACCTCCGATGGTTAATGAAGCCGGTCGAGGGAAAGAGCGGAAATCACTACTCACATGTCACACCCTAACAAGGTAGAAACAAAGGATTTTTGTAGATTGGTTGGTTTTGTTATCCCCTCTTGTATATGCTATAATAAATGTACATTATAGCCAGCGTATGTCTCGTACATGTTTTTTCAAAACAGGCATATGCTATTGCTAAGGTGGTGATAGCGTATGCGCAGAAAGGAGCATCGCCAGTTGCGAAGATCAGCCATCTCAAGGCGAAAAGATGTGCGAGCACAGTCATTAAGATCGATTTATGCTAAACCTGCTGTGCGAAATCGATACGCAAACATCAATGCGTCTTTAAGTTCAAGCATTTGTTTTGATCGGTTGCCTTCTGCTCCTTTATTGGATGTTAGCCCTGATGGTGTTGTGACTGTGAATCCCGATAATCCTGTGCATCAACGGTGGCTAGATGAAGAATGATGCAGCCGGGTGGTATTTACGATATATATTTTCGTTTTCAGGAAGGGCAGGGCGGTACATATCGTCCTGTTCTTATTTTGGGTTTTAGAGGCAATCGAGCCATTGCTATTGGATTAAAAGTCACAAGATCAAAACCAACATCTCGATACCCTTATCGAATACCAATTGTTTATTGGAAATATGTTGGATTAAAGGCACAATCATATGTTCAGTATGACTGGTATAACGAAATTCCATCTACCGTTCGGTTTCGGAAATTTTACGGGATTATGCACCCTTATGATTTTAATCGCGTCCTTAATGCGTTTCGTCGTTATCATGGCATTTAATAGATACATAGTGATCAAAGAGCTTGCTTTGCCAGAGTTTTGTTTTGATTAACCCAGGTGCTAGTTGAGCGTCAGAGCTCAACTAGCACCACGGATAAAATCCCATATTATTGCCCTTGAACCAACTCGAGCGGAACGGGGATAAATTGATCCACTTTCTCCCCTTTGTGAACGCGGATAGCAGCGTCCACCTCCTTTTCGCCAATCAATGCTGGTTTTTGCGCGACGGTGGCCGCCATTTTCCCTTCTTTCACCGCCTTGACTGCGTCATCGGTCGCGTCGAATCCAACCACAATCACGTTGTTCATCCCATGCGCCTGCAAGGCCTCCAACGCCCCTAAGGCCATTTCGTCATTATGGGCAAAGACCGCTTGAATGTCTTTATGGCTTTGCAAAATGTTTTCCATGACCGACAATCCTTTGGCCCGGTCAAAATCTGCCGCCTGTTTGGCGACGACTTTCATCCTATTTCGCGCAGGAGACTCCCACTTCAACGACCAAAGGGAGTAAGTGGGAGAGGAATGCGCGTTCCCCCTTTCTTTTGTGTATGATAGAATAAAGGCGTGGAGAAAACCGTTCAATAAAGGCACTCCAATCACGGCTACTCGATGTATGGAGTTGGTTACAGGAAACGTTGTAACCGTAAAACATC
>NZ_PIJF01000037.1:0-31937 GCF_002809985.1 Geobacillus sp. WSUCF-018B | reverse complement strand
GGGAAACACCCGTTCCCATCCCGAACACGGAAGTTAAGCCCTCCAGCGCCGATGGTAGTTGGGGCCAGCGCCCCTGCAAGAGTAGGTCGCTGCTAGGCAGGCAAAAATGAGGGAGCTGTTTGGTTCTCTCATTTTTTTGCCTATTTCAAATGAGTCATTTTGAATGACGCCATTTTTAATCCTCTCCCCCAAAATGTAAAGCGTGATCATCGTTTCCTAGACCCCCTTTTTCATAAAAGCGATAGGAAACGGAAACTCGCGAAAGGGTGTCCTGCACGGCATGGGACACCCTCTTTTTTTATATGCGGCGGTTGACGGTCTGCTGCCTATTGGGACGATCATTCCCCTTTTTTAATCATAATTTTCTTTTTGGGTTCTTCGGGAATGAGGCGATGCAAGTGAATGAAGAGCAGGCCGTGATGGTATGTCGCTTCAATGCGGTCCTCTTTGACCGGGAATGGCAGTGGAACGGTTTTTTCAAACCGGCCTTGGAAAATGCCTTCTTCTACTAATTCAAACTCTTTAAAGTTGAGATTGACTGTCGCCTTCACTTCCAGCGTTTTGTATGATACATACACTTCCGCGTCCTCGATTTTTTCCAGTCCGGGAAGGCTAATGACGATGAGCAGTTCGTTGTCTTTCTTGTATAGGTTCATGCCGGATGATGGTTTGTTTGCCGACGGCAGCAACGGCTGAATGCTCCCCCAAAAATCGGTTTGGAAAAACTGCTGCCAATGCTTTGTCCAATCGGAAAACGGTGTGAACGGGTTTTGATCAGCCATGGCGTTTCCCTCCTCTGCTCCTTCATCATATGCCGCCCTGTCTGTTTGGTGATTAATAAAATACGAACATTTCCTTTTCAAAAATATTAAATGTTCGATTTTGCCTTGACACTTTGTTTCAAAACTTGTTAATATAAAAGTAGCTTCATAGTGTATCGCAATGTCCCTCATATAATTTTGGGAATATGGCCCAAAAGTCTCTACCCAATCACCGTAAATGATTGGACTATGAGGGGAAGGATCGGTTTTGGCTTTTTTTCGATCAGCAACTGTCAAAGCCCAGAACGATGCTTTCCCTCGCTTATAAGAGGGAATGTATGTTCTGGGCTTTATTGTTTTGCATTAAAGGGGTGGAACGTATGAGCCCGATCGTCGGGGTTGTGATGGGAAGCCATTCGGATTGGGAAACGATGCGGCATGCTTGCGCTGTTCTTGAGGAATTGGGGATTCCGTTTGAGAAAAAAGTCGTGTCGGCGCATCGGACGCCGGATGAGATGTTTCGGTATGCAGAAACGGCGGAGGAGAGGGGCATTAAAGTCATTATTGCTGGGGCCGGCGGTGCGGCTCATTTGCCGGGGATGATTGCGGCGAAAACGACGCTGCCGGTGATTGGGGTTCCTGTGCAGTCAAAAGCATTGAATGGACTTGATTCGTTATTGTCGATTGTGCAAATGCCGGGTGGGGTGCCGGTGGCGACGGTGGCGATCGGCAAGGCGGGGGCGACGAACGCGGGGCTGCTCGCGGTGTCGATCGTTGGACTGTTTGAGCCGCGCTATATGGAGGCGCTCAAAGCGCGGCGGGAAGCGATTCGAAAACAAGTCGTGGAAAGCAGTGATCAGCTTGGCTAAGCGGCGGATTGTTCCCGGACAGACGATCGGCATTATCGGTGGGGGGCAGCTCGGGCGGATGATGGCTTTGGCGGCGCGTGAGATGGGGTTTCGCATCGCCGTGCTGGATCCGACGCCTGACTCCCCGTGCGGGCAAGTGGCCGATGTGGAAATCACCGCGCCGTACCATGATTTGGATGCGATAGCTGAACTGGCGCGCGTGAGCGATGTCATTACGTACGAATTTGAAAATATCGATGCGCAGGCGCTTGAGTGGCTGGAGGCAAACGCCTATGTCCCGCAAGGAAGCCGGCTGCTGGCGGTGACGCAAGACCGGGCGCTCGAGAAGGCGGCGATCGTCGAAGCCGGGCTGCCGGTGGCGCCGTATCGGGAAGTGGACGGATGGGATGAGTTGGAACAGGCCGTTGCCATGATCGGCTTTCCGTGCGTCTTGAAAACGCGGCGCGGCGGTTATGACGGCAAAGGGCAATATGTGCTGCGCGGCGAAGGCGATCTAGCCAAAGCGGCTGATTTGCTTGGGCTTGGCCCATGCATTTTGGAAGGCTGGGTGCCGTTTGTGAAGGAAATGTCGGTCATTGTCGCCCGCAACCTCGATGGTGAGACGGCTGTTTTTCCAGTGGCGGAAAATATTCATATCGAGAACATTTTGCATCAAACGATCGTTCCAGCACGGATCCCGCAACACATCGAGCAGAGGGCGGTCCGTTACGCCAAGACGCTGGCGGCGTCGTGTTCGCTTGTTGGGACGCTGGCCGTTGAAATGTTTTTGACGGCGGACGGGGATATTTATATTAATGAGTTGGCCCCTAGACCGCACAACTCGGGTCATTATACAATCAATGCATGTGCGACGTCGCAGTTCGCCCAGCACATCCGCGCCGTCTGCAACTGGCCGCTCGGATCGACGGAGTTGTTGAAGCCGGCTGTGATGGTGAACCTTTTAGGGGAGCACGTCGGACCGGCCATCGGGCAGATCGGGGCGCTCGGCGGCGCAGCCTATCTCCATTTATACGGCAAGCATGAGGCGAAGCCGAAGCGAAAAATGGGCCATGTGACCGTACTGGCGGACGATGTTGAGGAAGCGCTGAGGCGAATCGAGTCGTGGCAAATTTGGCATGATCGGAGGCTGGAACGAGGATGATTGAACGTTACACAAGACCGGAAATGGGAGCGATTTGGACCGAGGAAAACCGCTTTAAGGCATGGCTTGAGGTGGAACTGCTCGCGTGCGAGGCGTGGGCCGAGCTTGGCGTCATCCCAAAAGAAGATGTCCGCCGCCTGCGTGAAAACGCGTCGTTTGACGTCAACCGCATTAAGGAAATCGAAGAAGAAACGCGCCACGATGTCGTCGCCTTCACCCGCGCCGTTTCTGAGACGCTTGGGGAAGAACGAAAATGGGTGCATTATGGTCTCACGTCGACCGATGTCGTCGATACGGCGCTCGGCTACTTGTTAAAGCAGGCGAACGCGATTTTGCGGCGTGATTTGGAAAACTTCATTCAAGTGCTGAAAGAGAAAGCGCGCGAACATAAATACACGGTCATGATGGGGCGCACGCACGGCGTTCATGCCGAACCGACGACGTTCGGGCTGAAGCTGGCGCTTTGGTATGCCGAGATGGTGCGAAATTTGGAGCGGTTTGAACAAGCTGCCAAGATGGTGGAAGTAGGGAAAATTTCCGGCGCAGTCGGCACGTACGCCAACGTGGATCCGTTTGTGGAGCAGTATGTGTGTGAAAAACTCGGCTTGATGCCGGCGCCGATTTCGACGCAGACGCTGCAGCGCGACCGCCACGCTTACTATATGGCGACATTGGCCTTAATTGCGACATCGATTGAAAAATTTGCCGTCGAGATTCGCGGCTTGCAAAAAAGCGAAGTCCGCGAAGTCGAAGAGTTTTTTGCCAAAGGACAAAAAGGCTCATCAGCGATGCCGCATAAGCGCAATCCGATCGGTTCGGAAAACATGACCGGCATGGCGCGCGTCATTCGCGGCTATATGGTGACAGCGTACGAAAACGTGCCGCTTTGGCATGAACGCGACATTTCCCATTCGTCGGCCGAGCGCATCATTTTGCCGGATGCGACGATTGCGTTGAATTATATGTTGAACCGATTCGCGAATATCGTGAAACATTTGCTTGTGTACCCGGAAAACATGAAAAAAAATATGGAGCGCACGTTCGGGCTCATTTACTCGCAACGCGTGTTGCTCGCTTTGATTGACAAAGGGATGACGCGCGAGGAAGCGTACGATTTGGTGCAGCCGAAAGCGATGGAAGCGTGGGAGCGACAAGTGCCGTTCCGCTCGCTTCTTGAAGCGGATGAGCGGATCATGAGCCGGCTGACGAAAGAGGAGCTCGATGATTGTTTTGATTATCGCCATCACTTGAAACATGTCGATACGATTTTTGCCCGCTTAGGGTTGGAGTGAGCGGCTGCCGGCTGGTCGAAGCCGGCCGGCTATACAAAAGATTTTCAATCTTCTGGACAAATGGAGGCGTTGATCGTGCCGACGAAACAACAGCTGTTATATGAAGGGAAAGCGAAAAAAATTTACGCGACTGACGAGCCAGATGTGCTTTGGGTCGAGTACAAAGACAGCGCAACGGCGTTTAACGGCGAAAAAAAGGCGACGATCGCCGGCAAAGGGCGGCTCAATAACGAGATTTCCAGCTTGTTGTTTTTGAAGCTGCGCGAAGCAGGCATTGCCAATCATTTTATTGAAAAGCTGTCGCCAACGGAACAATTGGTCCGGCGCGTGACGATCATCCCGCTTGAAGTCGTTGTCCGCAATGTGGTAGCGGGAAGTTTAGCCAAGCGGATCGGTCTAGAGGAAGGGACGCCGCTTGAGGCGCCGCTTGTTGAGTTTTATTACAAAAACGACGACCTTGGCGACCCGTTGTTGTTGGAAGATCATATCTTCATTTTAAAACTCGCCAGCCGCGAGGAGATTGACCAGTTGAAACGCGAAGCGCTCAAGGTGAACGACGTGCTGGGGGCCCATTTTGCGGAACGAAAGGTGAGATTAATTGATTTTAAGCTGGAGTTCGGCCGCACGGCGGACGGGGCGATTGTTTTAGCCGACGAGATTTCGCCCGATACGTGCCGGCTGTGGGACGCTGACACGAACGAGAAGCTCGATAAAGACGTGTTTCGCCGCGATCTCGGCAGCTTGACGGAGGCGTATGAAGTCATTTTACAACGATTAGGGGGAGAATCGGCATGTACAAGGTAAAAGTATATGTGACGCTGCGCGAAAGTGTGTTGGATCCGCAAGGGACCGCGGTGAAAGGGGCGCTGCACAGCTTGTCATATACGGAAGTGAAAGATGTACGAATCGGGAAGTTCATGGAGCTTGTGATGGAAGAGAGCGGCCGCGACATCAACGAGATCGTTCGCGAGATGTGCGAAAAGCTGCTCGCCAATCCGGTGATTGAAGATTACCGCTATGAAATTGAGGAGGCCGTCGCCCGATGAAGTTTGCCGTCGTTGTATTTCCGGGATCGAATTGCGACGTCGACATGTATCATGCGATCGCCGATGAGCTTGGCGAGGAAGTCGAGTACGTCTGGCATGATGAGGACAACTTGGATCGGTTTGACGCCATTTTGCTTCCAGGCGGGTTTTCGTACGGCGATTACTTGCGTTCCGGAGCCATTGCCCGTTTCTCCAAGGTGATGGCTGCCGTAAAAAAAGCCGCCGAAGCGGGAAAACCGGTGCTTGGGGTGTGCAACGGGTTTCAAATTTTGCTTGAAGCCGGCTTGCTTCCTGGGGCGATGCGCCGCAATCAAGGGTTGAAATTCATCTGCCGGCCGGTCCAGCTGACGGTGGAAAATCATGAAACGATGTTTACGTCTGCCTACGAAAAAGGCGAAGTCATTACAATTCCAATCGCCCATGGTGAAGGGAATTATTATTGCGATGAACAGACGCTCGAGCGCCTTGTCGAGAACCGGCAAATCGTGTTCCGTTACCATGGAGAAAATCCGAACGGCAGCCTCATGGATATTGCCGGCATCGTCAATGAGCGGGGCAATGTGCTTGGCATGATGCCGCATCCGGAGCGGGCGGTCGACGCCTTGCTCGGCAGCGCGGACGGATTGAAACTATTCCGATCGATCGTCAACTATTGGAGGGAGACGCATGTCGTTACTGCTTGAGCCGAGCGCGGCGATGATCAAAGAACAACAATTGTACCGCGAGATGGGATTGACGGATGACGAATTTGCGCGCATTGAGGCGATTTTAGGAAGGCTGCCGAACTACACGGAAACCGGCATTTTTTCGGTAATGTGGTCGGAGCACTGCAGCTATAAAAACTCGAAGCCGGTGCTGAAAAAATTCCCGACCGACGGCCCGCACGTGCTGCAAGGGCCGGGTGAGGGTGCGGGCATTGTCGATATTGGGGACGGGTTGGCGGTGGCGTTTAAAATCGAAAGCCACAATCACCCGTCGGCGATCGAGCCGTATCAAGGGGCGGCGACCGGGGTCGGCGGCATCATCCGCGACGTCTTTTCGATGGGGGCGCGGCCGATCGCGCTGCTCAATTCACTTCGGTTTGGCGAACTGACGTCGCCGCGCGTTAAATATTTGTTCGAGCAGGTCGTCGCCGGCATTGCCGGGTACGGCAACTGCGTCGGCATCCCGACGGTCGGCGGTGAAGTGCAGTTTGATCCGTCGTATGAAGGGAATCCGCTTGTCAACGCCATGTGCGTCGGGATCATCCGCCATGAGGATATTCAGCGCGGCATTGCGACTGGAGTCGGCAACACGGTCATGTACGTCGGGGCGAAAACGGGCCGCGACGGCATCCACGGGGCGACGTTTGCATCGGAAGAGTTGAGCGAACAGTCGGAAGCAAAGCGCCCGGCCGTGCAAGTCGGCGATCCGTTTATGGAAAAACTGCTGCTGGAGGCGTGTTTGGAAGCAGTCAAGTCGGATGCGTTAGTCGGCATTCAAGATATGGGGGCGGCAGGGCTCACGAGTTCATCCGCCGAAATGGCAAGCAAAGGCGGATTTGGCATTGAAATGAATTTGGATCTCGTCCCGCAGCGCGAGACCGGCATGACGCCGTATGAAATGATGCTGTCTGAATCGCAGGAGCGGATGCTGCTTGTCGTCAAGCAAGGGCGGGAAGACGAAATCGCTGCGATTTTTGCCAAGTATGGGTTGGAAGCAAAAGCGATCGGCAAAGTGACCGATGACAAAATGCTTCGTCTCTGGTTCCGCGGCGAGGTGGCGGCGGAAATTCCGGTGGACGCGCTGGCGAAAGACGCGCCGGTTTACCATAAGCCGTCGAAAGAGCCGGTTTACTACCGCGAATTTCAAGCGATGCCGCCGTATATTCCGCACATCGAAGACTACAACCAAACATTGCTCGGGCTGCTCGCCCAGCCGACGATTGCGAGCAAAGAATGGGTGTACGACCAATATGACTACATGGTGCGGACGAATACGGTCGTCGCCCCAGGATCGGACGCGGCCGTCGTGCGCATCCGCGGCACGAATAAGGCGCTTGCGCTCACCACGGATTGCAATTCGCGCTACTTGTACTTGGATCCGGAAGTGGGCGGGAAAATCGCCGTCGCCGAGGCGGCGCGCAACGTCGTTTGTTCGGGGGCGAAGCCGCTCGCGATTACGGACTGCCTTAACTTTGGCAGCCCGGAAAAGCCGGAGATTTTCTGGCAGCTCGAAAAAGCGGTCGACGGGATGAGCGAGGCGTGCCGGGCGCTCGGGACGCCGGTGGTGAGCGGCAACGTCTCGCTGTACAATGAAACGAACGGTGTGGCCGTCTACCCGACACCGGTCGTCGGCATGGTCGGGCTCATTGAGGACCTTTCGCATATTACCACCCAGCTATTTAAGCAAGTGGGCGACCTCATTTACGTGATCGGCGAGGCGAAGCCGGAGTTTGGCGGCAGCGAGCTGCAAAAATGGCTGGAAGGCCGCATTTTCGGAAAAGCACCGGAGATTGACTTAGAGGTGGAGGCAAGACGCCAGCGCCAGCTGCTGGCGGCGATCCGCGCTGGGGTCGTGGCGTCGGCGCATGATGTGGCGGAAGGTGGGTTGGCGGTCGCGTTGGCGGAGTGCCTGATGGGGGCTTTAGGGCTTGGCGCCAAGGTGACGGTCGGCGGCGACCTCGTCAGTGAACTGTTCGGCGAAACGCAATCGCGCTTTGTTGTTTCAGTGAAAAAAGAACATCAGGAAGCGTTTGAACAGCTCGTGGAAGCGAAGCGAATCGGCGAAGTGACAGGCGACGGCATCTTGACAGTGAACGGGGAACAGGGGGAAACGGTCATCCGCCTTTCGGTTGACGAGATGCGAAACGTCTGGAAAGGGGCTATTCCATGCTTGCTGAAATCAAAGGATTGAACGAGGAGTGCGGCATTTTCGGCATTTGGGGGCATGAAGACGCCGCCCGGCTCACATATTACGGGCTTCACAGCCTGCAACACCGTGGGCAGGAAGGGGCCGGCATCGTGGCGGCGCATAACGGGAGCTTATCCGGTCATAAAGGGCTGGGGCTGGTGACGGACGTGTTTCAAAGCGGCACGCTCGATGCACTCAAAGGGGCGGCGGCCATCGGTCATGTCCGCTATTCGACGGCGGGCGGGGGCGGCTATGAAAACGTGCAGCCGCTCTTGTTCCGCTCGCAAACCGGATCGATGGCGCTCGCCCATAACGGCAACTTGACGAACGCCATCGAGTTGAAGCTCGCGCTTGAAGGACAAGGAAGCATTTTTCAGACGACATCGGATACGGAAGTGTTCGCCCATCTCATCCGCCGCAGCCAAGCGCCGACGTTTGTCGGGCAAATGAAAGAGGCGCTCAGCCAGATCGAAGGGGCGTTTGCGTTTTTGCTGCTGACGGAAGAAGCGCTCTATGTGGCGCTTGACCCGCACGGCTTCCGGCCGCTGTCGCTCGGCCGGCTCGGCTCGGCGTATGTCGTGGCGTCGGAAACGTGCGCGTTCGACGTCATCGGCGCCACATACGAGCGGGAAGTGGCGCCTGGGGAATTGCTCATCATCAGTCATGAAGGGGTGCGTTCGGAACGGTTTGCTCCTAGGCAGCCGCGGTCGATTTGCAGCATGGAATACATTTACTTCGCCCGCCCGGACAGCCATGTCGACGGCATCAACGTCCATACGGCCCGCAAAAACTTAGGGAAACGGCTGGCGCTTGAGGCGCCGGCAGAGGCCGACATCGTCACCGGCGTGCCGGACTCGAGCATTTCGGTCGCCATCGGCTATGCGGAAGCGAGCGGCATCCCCTATGAATTAGGGCTCATCAAAAACCGTTACGTCGGCCGGACGTTCATCCAGCCGTCACAAGCGCTTCGTGAGCAAGGCGTGAAAATGAAGCTGTCACCGGTGCGCGGGGTTGTGGCCGGCAAGCGGGTCGTGATGGTCGACGATTCGATCGTGCGCGGGACGACAAGCCGGCGCATCGTCACGATGCTCCGTGAAGCGGGGGCCGTGGAAGTGCATGTGCGCATCAGCGCCCCGCCGATCACCCATCCTTGTTTTTACGGCATTGATACGTCATCAAGGGAAGAATTGATCGCGGCGAAATATTCGGTCGAAGAGATTCGCCGCTTGATCGGTGCGGATTCACTGGCGTTTCTCAGCCAGGAAGGGATGCTTGAGGCGATCGGGCGCCCGGACGTCTCGCCAGAGCGCGGGCAATGTTTGGCATGTTTCACTGGCCAATATCCAACCCGCATCGGCCGGGCTGTCCGACCGTGCTTGACGGTGAAATAACATCGCGATGGAGAACGCGATTCGGTGTGAAGTTGGCTGCATGGCGGCCAAAGGGAGGATGGAATGTGGCAAACGCATATAAAGAAGCAGGGGTTGACATTGAGGCGGGTTACCAAGCGGTCGCTCTCATGAAACAGCACGTACAAAAAACGATGCGCCCGGAAGTGCTGGGCGGGATCGGCGGCTTTGGCGGTTTGTTCGATATATCGGCGCTTGGCTATCGCCAGCCGGTGCTTGTCTCCGGCACGGATGGCGTCGGTACGAAGCTGAAAGTGGCGTTTTTGCTTGACCGACATGATACAATCGGCATCGACTGCGTCGCGATGTGTGTCAACGATATTCTTGTCCAAGGAGCGGAACCGCTCTTTTTCCTTGACTATATCGCCTGCGGCAAGGCGGTGCCGGAGAAAATCGCCGCCATCGTCAAAGGGGTGGCCGACGGCTGCGTCGAAGCCGGCTGCGCCTTGATCGGCGGGGAAACGGCGGAAATGCCGGGAATGTATGAGGAAAATGAGTATGACTTGGCAGGGTTTGCGGTCGGCATTGCGGAAAAAGAACGATTGGTGACCGGGCAAACGATTCAAGCGAGCGATGTGCTGATCGGACTGCCTTCAAGCGGTCTCCACAGCAACGGCTACTCGCTCGTGCGCCGCATCGTGTTTGACCAAGCGAAGTTGGACGTTGACCGCATTTACGAGCCGCTTGCGGTTCCGCTCGGCGAGGAGTTATTGAAGCCGACACGCATTTATGCGAAACCGTTGCGTTCTTTGCTGCAGACGTTTACGATCAAAGGGATGGCTCATATTACCGGCGGCGGATTTATCGAAAACATTCCGCGCATGCTGCCTTCCGGGCTGGGTGCGCGCATTGAGCGCGGCTCATGGCCGGGGCTGCCGATTTTTGATTTTTTGCGCCAAAACGGCGGGCTTGAGGAAGAAGAGATGTTTTCCGTCTTTAATATGGGCATCGGCCTTGTGATGGCGGTCAGCCCGGAGGCGGCGGACTCGGTTGTCGATGCGCTGGCCCAGCAAGGGGAGGCCGCATACATTATCGGCGAAGTCGTCGAAGGGGAAGGCGTGTCGTTTGCCGGAGGGAACGGCGCATGAAACGGTTGGCGATCTTTGCGTCCGGGAGCGGCACGAACTTTCAAGCGATCGTCGACGCAGCCAAGCGCGGTGAGGTGCCCGCGGAAGTAGCGCTTTTGGTGTGCGACCGCCCGGGGGCGAAAGTCATTGAACGGGCGGCGCGCGAAAACGTGCCGGCGTTCGTGTTTTCGCCGAAAGAGTATCCATCGAAGGCGGCGTTTGAAAGCGAAATTTTGCGCGAGCTGAAGGAGCGGCGCATCGACTGGATTGCGCTCGCCGGCTATATGCGTTTGATCGGGCCGACGTTGCTTTCCGTCTATGAAGGGAAAATCGTCAACATTCATCCATCGCTGCTGCCGGCGTTTCCGGGCAAAGATGCGATCGGCCAGGCGTACCGGGCGGGCGTTTTGGAAACAGGCGTCACCGTCCATTATGTTGATGAAGGGATGGACACCGGGCCGGTCATCGCCCAGTGCGCCGTCCCGATCGTGCCCGGTGAGCCGATCGAGGCGCTTGAGGCGCGCATCCATCAAGTTGAACATGAGCTGTATCCAGCGGTGTTGCGCATGCTGCTAGGGGAGAAGGAACAACAGGAAGAAAGGATCGAGAATGATGGCAGTGAAACGAGCATTGATCAGCGTGTCCAATAAAGAAGGGATCATTCCGTTTGCAAAGCAGTTGGCGGAACTTGGCGTCGACATCATTTCGACCGGCGGGACGAAACGGGCGCTTGAAGAGGCCGGCGTTCCGGTCATTTCGATCTCCGATGTCACCGGGTTTCCGGAAATTTTGGACGGGCGCGTCAAAACGCTGCATCCAGCCATCCATGGCGGCATTTTGGCGGTGCGCAGCGATGAGCGCCACCAAGCGGCGCTTAAAGAGCACGGCATCCGCCCGATCGATTTGGTCGTCGTCAACTTGTACCCGTTCCAGCAAACGATCGCCAAACCGGACGTGACGCTGGCCGAGGCGATTGAAAACATCGATATCGGCGGCCCGACGATGGTGCGGGCGGCGGCGAAAAACTATGCCGATGTCGCGATTGTCGTTGACCCGGCCGACTATCCAATGGTGATCGAAGAGCTGAAAACAACCGGTTCGATCCAAGCAAAGACGCGGCAGCAGCTGGCGGCGAAAGCGTTCCGCCATACGGCGGCGTATGATGCGATGATCGCCGAATATTTGACCGGTCTCACCGGCGAAGAGTATCCGGAAACGCTCACCGTCACCTACACGAAAAAACAGTCGTTGCGCTATGGCGAAAATCCGCATCAATCGGCGGCGTTTTACGCCAAACCGCTCGGCGCGGCGTTCTCGATTGCCAAAGCGGCACAGCTGCACGGAAAAGAGCTGTCGTACAACAACATCAACGACGCCAATGCGGCCATCAACCTCATTCGCGAATTTCAAGAGCCAGCCGCAGCGGCGATCAAACATATGAACCCGTGCGGCGTCGGGGTCGGTGCCACGCTTCTTGAGGCATTTACGAAAGCGTACGAGGCCGATCCGGTCTCGATTTTCGGCGGCATTGTCGCCGTCAACCGGGAAGTGGACAAAGAAACAGCCGAACGGATGCACGACATCTTTTTGGAAATCGTCATCGCCCCATCGTTCAGCGACGAGGCGCTCGCCATTTTGACGAAAAAGAAAAACATCCGCTTGTTGACGCTTGATTTTGCCGCGCCGGACGTTAAGGAAAAAACGCTCGTTTCCGTCAATGGCGGCTTGCTTGTGCAAGAGGCCGATAAGTATACGCTTGAAGACGCCGAATGGAACGTCGTCACGAAACGCGAGCCGACCGAGGCGGAGCGCGAACAGCTTCGATTTGCTTGGAAGGTTGTCAAACATGTGAAATCGAATGCGATTGTACTCGCCAAAAACGGGATGACGGTCGGCGTGGGCGCCGGGCAAATGAATCGAGTCGGCGCGGCCAACATTGCCATTGAACAAGCCGGGGAACAGGCGGTTGGCGCTGTGTTGGCGTCCGATGCGTTCTTCCCGATGGACGACACGGTTGAAGCAGCAGCAAAAGCCGGCATTACCGCGATCATTCAGCCGGGCGGCTCGATTCGCGACGCCGACTCGATTCGCAAAGCGGATGAGTACGGCGTGGCCATGGTGTTTACCGGCGTGCGCCATTTCAAACATTAAACGGCGGCAAAAAGGAGGAAGACAATGAACGTTCTGGTAGTCGGACGCGGCGGGCGCGAGCATGCCATCGCCTGGAAAGCGGCGCAAAGCCCGCTTGTGGACAAGCTGTACGCGGCGCCAGGCAACCCGGGCATCGGGGAAGTGGCGGAGCTCGTCGACATTGATGAGCTCGATATCGACGCGCTTGTGCAGTTTGCGAAGCAACGCGCAATCGGTTTGACGATCGTTGGGCCGGAAGCGCCGCTGGCTGCTGGCATCGTCGATCGGTTTCTGGCTGAGGGGCTTCGCATTTTCGGCCCAACTCAAGCGGCAGCGCTCATCGAAGGAAGCAAGGCGTTTGCGAAGGAGCTGATGAAGAAATACGGCATCCCAACGGCGGACCATGCGACCTTTGCGTCGTATGAAGAGGCGAAAGCTTATATTGAACAAAAAGGCGCGCCGATCGTCGTGAAAGCGGACGGATTGGCCGCCGGAAAAGGCGTGACCGTCGCCCAAACGGTGGAAGAAGCGCTGGCCGCCGCGAAGGCAGCGCTTATCGATGGCCAGTTTGGCACAGCCGGCTGCCAAGTCGTGATCGAGGAGTATTTGGAAGGCGAAGAATTTTCGTTTATGGCGTTCGTCAACGGCGAGAAGGTGTATCCACTTGCCATCGCCCAAGACCATAAGCGGGCGTATGACGGGGATGAAGGTCCGAACACCGGTGGGATGGGAGCGTATTCGCCAGTGCCGCAAATCTCAGCGGAGACGGTGGAAACAGCGCTGGAAACGATTTTGCGCCCGGCCGCCAAAGCGTTAGTGGCTGAAGGCCGGCCGTTTACCGGCGTGCTGTATGCTGGGCTGATCGAAACGGCAGCCGGGCCGAAAGTGATCGAATTCAACGCCCGTTTTGGCGATCCCGAGGCGCAAGTCGTGCTGCCGCGGCTGAAAACCGATTTGGTTGAAGCGATCCTCGCGGTGATGGAAGGAAAAGAGCTGGCGCTTGAGTGGACGGACGAAGCGGTGCTCGGCGTCGTGCTGGCTGCCAAAGGCTATCCGGGCGCCTATGAGCGCGGAGCGGCCATTCGGGGGGTGGATCGGCTTGATTCCGATGTGCTGCTATTCCATGCCGGGACGAAGCAAGAAGACGGTGCACTGTACACGAACGGCGGCCGCGTTCTTCTGGCAGCAGCGAAAGGGAGCACACTCGTTGAGGCGAAGGAAAAAGTGTATGAACAGTTGACGCGAATCGAAAGCGACGGGCTGTTTTACCGCCGCGACATCGGCCGGCGCGCTATCGAACGCGCCTCCGCCGCATATACACGTATGAAAGAGCGATAATTCCCCCGATTAACGCGGCCAATACGAACGACATATCGGTCATATATTCCAGCAACATGGTCAATCACTCCTTTGGGTGGAAGGTGTCCCGAATCTGGGACACCTTTTTGGCGTGATAATGGAACAATTCGGGCGGGGTCGAAGCCAACTTTCCTGAGAAGTCCGGGCGGCTCAAGACGCAAGTTCCAAGTAAATGGACGACAAGGCCGAAGCCAGTTCCCCGCAAAGTGGATGCCTCCGAACTTGACGAGACGCGGTCGCAGCATCTTCGTCCGCCGGCGCAACACGCGCCAGCACGACAGGAAACAGGTGCCATATGCAACCTTGTTCCAAGTTGACCGCATGATGTTCGTTACGTTGGATTGACAACGGCTTCTTTTTGTTCTTCAAGCAGCTGCTGGCGCTGCATGTTGTCAAACAAGGCCGTCAGCGGGCAAAAACGGGTAATCCCTTCACCGACTTTCATGGCCCCAAGCAAAGCGGCGAACAAGTACGATGTGCACCATGGCCGCCGGGCCAGGCGGGCGGTCGCCCACGCTACGACAGTCAAACCGAGCGTAATGCGAATGAGCGCATTCACAATGCCGATATTTGCCATTGGCTTGCCCCTCCTCATCTTTTTATTGTGAAAATCGCTTTCGTACGTTAAAATGATTATATGGAACGATTAGGAAACAAGGGACGGGGTGTCAATGGGCGAACAACGTTACCGCTGGAAAGGCAGCGAACTGCGTGAACAAGCAGCAGTGATTGATGGCAAACAATCACCAACGAAAGTATTGGTGAATGCGACGTATTTGCACTCGTATTTTCGTGAATGGGTAAAAGGGAACATATGGATCCATGGGGACCGCATCGTGTATGCCGGAGAGCGTCTTCCCGACCGGGTCGACGAGGCGTGCGAAGTCGTCGACTGCCGCGGGTATGTGCTCGTTCCCGGCTACATCGAGCCGCATGTCCATCCATTTCAATTATATAATCCCCATTCATTTGCCCGTTATGCAGCGGCGCGCGGGACGACGACGCTAGTGAACGATAACTTGTTTTTCCTTTTGCATCTGAATGATGACGAGGCGCTTTTATTTTTGCAACAAATGAATGCGCTTCCAACATCGATGTATTGGTGGTGCCGGTTTGATGGCCAAACGGAGCTGGAGCGCGAGGATGAGCAATTGTCCAACGCCCGGATCAAACGATGGCTTGACCAGGAAACGGTCCTCCAAGGCGGCGAGCTGACGTCGTGGCCGAGACTCGTCAGCGGCGACGACATCGTTCTGTATTGGATGCAAGAGGCGAAACGGCGGCGCCGCAAAATCGAAGGGCATTTTCCGGGAGCGTCGGAAAAAACGCTTGTCAAAATGGCGCTATTTGGCGTGGATGGCGACCATGAGGCCATGACGGGAAAAGAGGTGCGAACCCGTCTTTGGCACGGTTATACGGTCACGCTCCGCCATTCTTCGATTCGTCCGGACTTGCCGGTGCTGCTTGAGGAAATGAAAGCGCTCGGCATTCGGCATTACGACAAATGTTTGTTGACAACCGACGGTTCGCCGCCGTCCTTTTACGAAGGCGGGGTGATCGATTGGCTCATTCGCATCGCCATTGAGCATGGCGTGCCGGTGATCGATGCGTACGCGATGGCGACGCTCAACGCCGCCCGCCATTACGGCATCGAACATCTCCACGGCAGCATCGCGACCGGCCGCATCGCCCATATCAACTTCCTGCGTTCGGCCCACGATCCGACTCCGGTGCAAGTGCTCGCCAAAGGCGAATGGGTGAAGCGCGACGGAGAAGCGCCGATCCCATGGACGGCGCCCGCATGGGAACAGTTCGGCATCCGGCCGCTGTCGCTGTCATGGGAACTCGGGTGGGATGATTTGCAGTTTTCGATGCCGATGGGATTGCGAATGGAAAATGCCGTTATTTTAAAACCGTATTCCGTCTCGATCGACACATCGCGCGACCGGCTAGGGCATGATCATGATGAAAGCTTTTTGGTGCTGCTTGACCGGAATGGACGCTGGCACGTCAACACGATGCTCAAAGGCTTTTCATCAGCGCTCGGCGGGTTGGCGAGCTCGTACTCGAATACGGGCGATTTGGTTTTAATCGGCAAACATAAGGAAGATATGTTGCTCGCTTTCCGACGGATGAAGGAAATCGGCGGCGGCTTGGCGCTTGCCGAAAATGGCGAAATCGTATTTGAGCTTCCGCTTCCGCTTGGCGGCATGATGTCCGCGCTGGAGATGGAGTCATTGATCGACAAGGAAAAAGAGTTCGTCCGTCTGTTGCGGGAGAGGGGATACCGCTTTGAAGACCCTGTGTATTCGCTCTTCTTTTTGCAGTCGACCCATTTGCCGTATGTGCGCATCACCCAGCGCGGCATTTACGATGTCATGCACAAAACGGTACTCTTTCCTTCGATAATGCGGTAAAATAAAAAAGAAAAAGGTTGTGTGTCCATTGAAACGTTGGCTGTCTGCCATGGGCTGTATGGTGCTGCTCCTTGGTGGGTGCACCGCCCAAAGCGAACCAAAGCCGGCGAAACCACCTGCGCAAGAGCGGCCGCCTCAGCCCCCAGCAGAGGAGAAGGAGAAAGAAACGTTTCCGCTGACCGGGCTGCCGGCGGAAGGGGACGTTCATCAGCGGGTTGTCGGCGTGATGGTCAACAACCATCCGAAGGCGCGCCCGCAGTCGGGATTAAGCAAGGCGGATATCGTGTACGAGGTGCTCGCTGAGGGGGATATCACTCGCTTTTTGGCGCTTTACCAAAGCGAACAGCCGGAACGAGTCGGGCCGGTGCGGAGTGCGCGTGATTATTATATTGATTTGAGCGAGGGCTACAATGCCATTTATGTTTGCCATGGATGGAGCCCGGAAGCGAAAGCGCGGCTCGAGCAGGGGGAAACCGATTATTTGAACGGGCTCTTTTATGACGGAACGCTGTTTAAGCGCGTTTCCTTCCGCAAGGCGCCGCACAACTCGTACATTACGTTTGCCAACATTGAAAAAGGGGCGGAACAAAACGGGTATGCTTGGACGGACGATGTCGCACCGCTGCCGTTTCGCGCGGACAAACCGAGCGGGGAAAAGGCAGGGACGGTCCGCATCACCTATTCGCACCGCTCGTACGCCCAAGTGGAATACCGCTATGCTCCGGAACGGCATGGGTATTACCGATACAGCGGCGGCGAGCAGACGGTCGATTACGATACGCGCGACCCGGTTGTGGCGCAAAACGTGATGATCATCGCCGCCCGCCATCAAGTGATCGACAGCCATGGGCGGCGCGACGTTGACCTCACGTCCGGCGGCCAAGGCTATTTGCTGCAAAACGGCATCATCCAGCCGATTGAATGGAAAAATGTCGACGGCCGGCTGCTGCCATACCGCGATGGGGCGCCGGTCGGGTTCGTGCCTGGCAAAACGTGGATCAATATCGTTCCGGAACTGGCGATCGTGCAATGGCGGTGACCCGAAAACGGCCGCCGGCGGGTTTTCCAAACCATAAACATAAAGAGGAGAGCGCCAACAGTCCACCAAATCGTTTTTCGCCAAAGCAAGGAGGAGACAAACATGCAAATCGACAAGCTGCGCGGCAGAGAGCTTGATCAACTGTTTAAAGCCATCTTGTCGCTGCGCGATTTGGAAGAGTGTTACCGTTTTTTCGATGATTTATGCACCGTCAACGAAATTCAGGCGCTTGCCCAACGTCTGGAAGTCGCCCGCATGTTGCGGGAAGGGTATACGTACCATAAAATTGAAACGGAAACCGGAGCGAGCACGGCGACCATTTCGCGCGTCAAACGCTGCCTCAACTATGGAAACGATGCCTATGCCATGGCGCTTGACCGCATTAAAGAGGAACAACCGCAAGAAGAGAATGAAGCGGTGACAGACTAAGCAGGCAAGGAGATTCCTTCCATTCGCAAAGGAACTCCTTTTCTTTTTGCGGATTTGTTATAATGAAACAATGGAGAACGGAGTGGAAGGGGTATTGTCATGGAAGAGATTCGCGCCTGGCGCCATGTGTTTAAGCTCGACCCGAACAAACCGATCGATGATGAGCGCCTTGAGCGCCTTTGCGAGTCGGGGACGGATGCCGTCATCGTCGGCGGAACGGACGGGGTGACGCTCGATGGCGTGCTTGATTTATTGGCCCGCATCCGCCGGTTTTCGGTGCCATGCGCGCTTGAAGTCACAAATCTTGAGGCCTTGACGCCGGGGTTTGATGCGTATTTCATTCCGATCGTGTTAAACAGCCGCCATGTCGACTGGGTGGTGGGCCGCCATCATGAGGCGGTGAAACAATATGGCGAGATCATGAATTGGGATGAGATTTTTGCCGAGGGGTATTGCATTTTAAATCCGGAATGCAAGGCGGCGAAGCTCACCGAAGCCGACGCCGGCCTGAGCGAAGACGATGTGGTGGCCTACGCTCGCCTCGCTCAACATTTGTACAAGCTGCCGATCTTTTATCTTGAATATAGCGGCATATACGGCGACCCCGCCTTGGTGGAAAAAGTGAAACAGGCGCTCGGCGAGACGCAGCTGTTTTATGGCGGCGGCATCACCGCACCGGAGCAGGCGGCTGAGATGGCGCGCCGGGCGGATACTGTTGTTGTCGGCAACGCCGTTTACGAATCGTTTGAACAGGCGCTGCTGACCGTGGACGCCGTAAAGCGGGCGAATGAGGCGAAATAGAACATATGGTGTATTGGTGGTGAAAACAATGAACTTTTTATCGGAACAGCTGCTCGCCCATTTAAACAAAGAGCAACAAGAAGCCGTCAGGACGACGGAAGGCCCGCTGCTCATTATGGCGGGGGCGGGAAGCGGGAAAACGCGGGTGTTGACGCACCGCATCGCCTATTTGATGGCGGAAAAGCATGTGGCGCCGTGGAACATTTTGGCCATTACGTTTACGAACAAGGCGGCGCGCGAAATGCGGGAACGTGTGCAGTCGCTCTTAGGTGGGGCGGCGGAAGACGTCTGGATTTCGACGTTCCACTCGATGTGCGTCCGCATTTTGCGCCGCGACATTGACCGCATCGGCATCAACCGCAATTTTTCCATCCTTGATCCGACGGACCAGCTTTCGGTCATGAAAACGATTTTAAAAGAAAAAAACATAGACCCGAAAAAATTTGAGCCGCGGACGATTTTAGGCACGATCAGCGCGGCGAAAAACGAGCTGTTGCCTCCGGAGCAATTCGCGAAGCGGGCCTCGACGTATTACGAAAAAGTCGTCAGCGATGTGTATCAAGAATACCAACAGCGCCTGCTTCGCAACCATTCGCTCGATTTTGACGATTTGATCATGACGACGATCCAACTGTTTGACCGCGTGCCGGATGTGCTTCACTATTACCAATATAAGTTTCAGTACATCCATATTGATGAGTACCAGGATACGAACCGCGCTCAATATACGCTGGTCAAAAAGCTGGCGGAACGCTTTCAAAACATTTGCGCCGTCGGCGACGCCGACCAATCGATTTATCGGTGGCGCGGGGCGGACATCCAAAACATTTTGTCGTTCGAGCGCGACTATCCGAACGCAAAAGTCATTTTGCTTGAGCAAAACTACCGCTCGACGAAGCGCATTTTGCAAGCGGCGAACGAAGTCATCGAGCATAACGTCAACCGGAAGCCGAAACGGCTTTGGACGGAAAACCCGGAAGGAAAGCCGATTCTTTATTATGAGGCGATGAACGAAGCGGACGAAGCGCAGTTTGTCGCTGGACGCATCCGCGAGGCGGTGGAGCGCGGCGAACGTCGCTACCGTGATTTTGCTGTCTTGTACCGGACGAACGCCCAGTCGCGTGTCATGGAGGAAATGTTGCTGAAAGCGAACATTCCGTATCAAATTGTCGGCGGCTTAAAGTTCTATGACCGGAAAGAAATTAAAGACATTCTCGCCTATTTGCGCGTCATCGCCAATCCGGACGATGATTTAAGCTTGCTTCGCATCATTAACGTGCCAAAACGCGGCATTGGCGCCTCGACGATCGACAAACTCGTCCGCTATGCGGCCGAGCATGAGCTGTCCTTGTTTGAGGCGCTCGGCGAGCTAGAGATGATCGGGCTTGGCGCCAAAGCGGCCGGGGCGCTCGCCGCGTTCCGCAGCCAGCTCGAGCAATGGACGCAGCTGCAAGAATACGTCTCCGTCACCGAACTCGTCGAAGAAGTGCTCGACAAATCGGGCTACCGCGAGATGCTCAAGGCGGAGCGGACGATTGAAGCACAAAGCCGGCTCGAGAACTTGGATGAGTTTTTGTCGGTGACGAAGCATTTTGAAAATGTGAGCGACGATAAATCGCTCATCGCCTTTTTAACCGACTTGGCGCTCATTTCCGATTTGGACGAGCTGAACGGGACGGAACAGGCCGCTGAAGGAGATGCCGTCATGTTGATGACGTTGCATGCCGCCAAAGGGCTCGAGTTTCCGGTCGTCTTTTTGATCGGCATGGAAGAAGGCATTTTCCCGCACAACCGCTCTCTCGAGGATGACGATGAGATGGAAGAAGAACGGCGGCTGGCGTACGTCGGCATCACCCGCGCGGAGGAAGAACTTGTGCTGACGAGCGCGCAAATGCGGACGCTGTTTGGCAACATCCAAATGAACCCGCCGTCGCGCTTTTTGAATGAAATTCCGGCGCATTTGCTTGAGACAGCCTCGCGCCGCCAAGCGGGCGCCTCCCGCCCGGCCGTTTCGCGCCCGCAGGCAAGCGGCGCCGTGGGATCGTGGAAAGTCGGCGATCGGGCGAACCACCGGAAATGGGGCATCGGCACCGTCGTCAGCGTCCGCGGCGGCGGCGACGACCAAGAGCTCGACATCGCCTTCCCGAGCCCGATCGGCATTAAACGGCTGCTTGCCAAATTTGCGCCGATTGAGAAAGTGTAGGAAAGGAGAACAGGTGAACGTATGGACCGCCAACAAGCCGAACGGCGCGCGGCCGAGCTGCGCGAACTGTTGAACCGCTACGGGTACGAATATTATGTGCTTGACCGCCCGTCTGTTCCAGATGCCGAGTATGACCGGTTGATGCAAGAGCTCATCGCCATTGAGGAACAATATCCGGAGCTCAAAACGAGCGATTCGCCAACCCAGCGTATCGGCGGTCCGCCCCTTGAGGCGTTTCGCAAAGTGGCGCATCGCGTTCCGATGATGAGCTTGGCGAACGCGTTTGGCGAAGGAGACTTGCGCGATTTTGACCGCCGCGTCCGTCAGGAAGTCGGGGAAGCGGCGTACGTATGCGAGCTGAAAATCGACGGCCTCGCCGTCTCGGTCCGCTATGAAGACGGCTATTTCGTCCAAGGGGCGACGCGCGGCGACGGGACGACGGGTGAAGACATTACGGAAAATTTGAAAACGATCCGCTCGCTGCCTCTCCGTCTGAAAGAACCGGTGTCGCTTGAAGCGCGCGGCGAGGCGTTTATGCCGAAAGCGTCGTTTTTGCGCTTGAATGAGGAGCGAAAAGCCCGCGGCGAGGAGCTGTTTGCCAACCCGCGCAACGCCGCGGCTGGCTCGCTCCGCCAGCTCGACCCGAAAGTGGCGGCCTCGCGCCAGCTGGATTTGTTTGTATATGGCTTAGCCGACGCCGAGGCGCTCGGCATCGCTTCACACAGCGAAGCGCTTGATTATTTGCAGGCGCTCGGGTTTAAAGTAAACCCAGAGCGACGGCGCTGCGCCAATATCGATGAGGTGATCGCCTTTATCAGCGAGTGGCACGACAAGCGGTCGCAGCTGCCGTAT
This sequence comes from Geobacillus sp. WSUCF-018B, assembly GCF_002809985.1. Lineage (NCBI taxonomy): Bacteria > Bacillati > Bacillota > Bacilli > Caryophanales > Anoxybacillaceae > Geobacillus > Geobacillus sp. WSUCF-018B. The sequence continues at coordinate 10,230 of NZ_PIJF01000037.1, read as the reverse complement.
GAGATTGACGGCATCGTTATTAAGGTGGACTCATTCGCCCAGCAACGGGCGCTTGGCGCGACGGCGAAAAGCCCGCGCTGGGCGATTGCCTACAAGTTCCCAGCCGAGGAAGTGGTGACGACGTTAATCGGCATTGAGGTGAACGTCGGCCGCACGGGTGTCGTCACGCCGACGGCGATTTTAGAGCCGGTGCGCGTCGCCGGCACGACGGTGCAGCGCGCCACCCTTCACAATGAAGATTTTATACGGGAAAAAGACATTCGCATCGGCGATGCGGTCATCATTAAAAAAGCGGGCGACATCATCCCGGAAGTGGTCGGCGTCGTCGTTGACCGGCGCGATGGGGATGAAACGCCGTTTGCGATGCCGACGCACTGCCCGGAATGCGAAAGCGAGCTCGTCCGTCTCGAGGGGGAAGTGGCGCTCCGCTGCTTGAACCCGAACTGCCCGGCCCAGCTGCGCGAGCGGCTCATCCATTTTGCCTCAAGGGCGGCGATGAACATCGAGGGTTTGGGCGAAAAAGTCGTCACCCAGCTGTTTAACGCCGGCCTTGTCCGCGATGTCGCCGATTTGTACTGCCTGACGAAGGAACAGCTTGTCGGGTTGGAACGGATGGGGGAAAAGTCGGCGGCCAACTTGCTTGCGGCGATTGAGGCGTCGAAGCAAAACTCGCTTGAACGGCTGCTGTTTGGCCTTGGCATTCGCTACGTCGGAGCGAAAGCCGCCCAACTTTTGGCTGAGCATTTTGAAACGATGGAGCGGCTCGAACGGGCGACGAAAGAGGAGTTGATGGCCGTCCCCGAAATCGGAGAGAAAATGGCGGATGCGATCACGGCGTTCTTCGCCCAACCCGAAGCAACTGAGCTGCTCCAGGAGCTGCGCGCTTACGGTGTCAATATGGCTTACAAAGGGCCGAAGCGGTCGGCTGAAGCGCCTGCTGACTCCGCCTTCGCCGGCAAAACGGTCGTCTTGACCGGCAAGCTCGCGTCGATGTCGCGCAATGAAGCAAAAGAACAAATTGAGCGGCTTGGCGGGCGCGTCACCGGCAGCGTCAGCCGCAGCACCGACCTTGTCATCGCCGGCGAGGATGCCGGATCGAAGCTGGAGAAAGCCCAGCAGCTTGGCATTGAGATTTGGGACGAATCACGATTTTTGCAAGAGATCAACAGGGGGAAACGATGAAACAAATCTCACTACTTCGCAGTTTCGTTGCTTGTCGTTGGACGAATCGGGCCCGAAAGCGGTTGGCCGTTGTCGGGCTCGCTTCGATTTGTTTGTTGTCTGCGTGTGCGCCGAAGTTTGACAAAGGTGAGGAAGTCGTGCAAGACAAAGGAAGCAAAGAGCAAGAAGCGGTCATCCCGAAATACAACATTTCTGATTCGTATTACCGCGTTGTCTTGCCTTTTAAGCCGTCCGGGGCGCGCGGGCGGGTCGTCAACGACGTCAACACCCGGCTTGATGTCGATGAATTTGAAACCGGGCTGATGCGCTTGGCATCTGAGCAATTTTCCCCGGATGAATATTTGTTTCAGGAAGGGCAATATTTGGACAGCGAAACGATCGGGCGCTGGCTCGCCCGCAAGCGGACGGACAGCCAGCTGAAGGCAGAGAAAATGAAACCGGAAGACAACATCGGCTTAAACCCGCCGATCAGCGACAAAGGAACGAATGAGCAAAAAAACAAACAAAGCCCGATTTACCTGGCCAGCATTTTGGAGCACGACTACTTAGTGAAAGTCGATAACGACAAGGTGAAGCTTGGTGGCGTCGCCATCGGCCTGGCGTTAAACTCCGTCCACTATTATTCGACCGAGCAAGGCTATCCGCGCGAGGTCAAAATCAAAGACGATGTCATCGAACGGGAAGGAAAGCGGATCGCCGCCGAGGTGCTGAAGCGGCTGCGGAGCATGAAAGGGCTTGGCAGTGTGCCGATTACGATCGCTTTATACAAACAAGCGCCCCGTTCATCTGTTGTTCCAGGCCACTTTTTCGCCGTCGCCCATGTCGATGAAGGAAGCAGCACCATCGATGATTGGGAGGCGGTAAACGAGGAATATTATTTATTCCCGTCCGATGAGGCGGAAGAGAACCATCGTGATGACTGGCTCAAATTCAACAATTTTAAATCAGATGTTGAAGACTTTTTCCCGAACTACACTGGCATCGTCGGCAGAGGGTTGTACGTCAACGACCAGCTTCAGAAGTTAACGATCAACATTACGATGCCGTTTTACGGCAAAGCGGAAGTGATCGGCTTTACCCAATACGTGACCGGCTTGGTGATGGAAAAATTCCCGGACTACATCACCGTTAATGTCTACATCGCCTCGGCCGGCCAGCCGGAAAGCCTCATCGTGCGCCAGGCGAAAGCAGACGAGCCGTTTGTGCATATTTATCAATAAGGTCGGCATCATCGCGTTATTTGGGATACGGCGAACGGAGTGATCCGAACATTTGATTCTCCAAAAATGAAGGAAGCGGAAAGGGCTGCAGCAGCGGCCCTTTTTTGCGCGAAAAGGCCGTCCGAACGATGGTGGAAAGAACAGGGAGAGCATTGTATAATGACGGTAGGAAAATGAGCGCAGCACTCGAAAACGGATGCAAAACGAGCAACAGGTTATGGCAGGAGGCGGGTGTGAGACTTGAAGGCGATTTGCGTGTTTTGCGGATCAAGCAATGGAAACGATGGGAGATATAAGGAAGCGGCGAAAGCGCTCGGAACGTTTCTCGCCCAAAGCGGCACGACGCTTATTTACGGCGGCGGAAAACGCGGCTTGATGGGGGAAATCGCGGAGGCGGCGCTTCGCCATCAAGGGCGTGTGATCGGCATCATTCCGCAGTTTTTAAAAGACAGGGAAGTGGCGCATGACCGGTTGAGCGAGCTGGTGGTCGTCGATACAATGCACACCCGCAAAGCGAAAATGTATGAGTCGGCCGACGGGTTTATCGCCTTGCCAGGCGGGTATGGGACGTATGAAGAGCTGTTTGAAGTGCTCTCATGGTCGCGCGTCGGCCTCCACCAAAAACCGATTGGCTTGCTTAACGTGGAAGGGTTTTTCGATCCTCTTCTTCATTTGCTTCGGCATACAGTTGACAGCGGATTCGCCGCGCCGGAAGACCTCAAGCTGATCGTCAGCGCCGAAGACGTTCTGACGCTGTATGGACAGATGAACACATTTTGCCGTCGCCGCCACTCTTGACCGTGGACGGGGGAAGCGGCAAGTTGAATTTTTGGATGTATTCCAGCGTCAAAGCATGGGTGTGAGGAATGCGCATCGCGCCGGCTTCGAGATACTGGTCGTCGCGAAAGTTGGAGCGGAGCGTGTAGATGCGGCCGCCGACCCGCTCGGATGCTTCTAAGATGGTGACGCGATGACCCGCCTGCTTCAGCAATGACGCTGCGACAAGTCCGGCCATTCCGGCGCCGATGATGACGATGTGTCGAGGCGCCGCGGTTTTCTTTAAGCCGTTTCGAATGATCGAGATCATCGTTTCCATCGAAAGTTTTGGAGAAACATACGGGTGGGACACGGTTGGACTCCCCCTTTGCCGTTTTCACCGCGCGAGGATGAAGGTGCGGTTATTCCATCTTATTCCGCGGCAAAGGGGAGTATGTGAGAATAGGAATGCCCGTCACGGCTTGGAAACGATATACGTCGCGCCATCGATTTCAATGCGGCGCTGCTCCTGCATTCCCACAAGCCGGCACGAAAACGGGCGCGTCGATGGATGACGGCGGTCAGCCTCATAGAACCGAATCGCAATGCCGCCGACAGCGAGCTCCGCGTATGCTCCCGCCTCATCGCGCCCGACATCGGGTTCGGGCAAGTCAAACAGCCGGCGATAGCCGTTGACCGCCCGCTCGAGACCGAGGGTGTAGAGGCTAATTGACGAGAGCGAAACAGAGCCAATTGGGTGTCTCATGAGCGGCGCCAGCTCGTTCATCCGTACATCATCACGGTCGCCCCACTGAATGAAAAACGGATAGCGAAACACGCCGTCTGTGTCGTCTTCGATAAACAGCATCGACCATGTGAGCCGCTTGCCGTCATCGCGTTCGCGGCTGCCGGGGAGCGGACCGACTGGGGCGAATCCTTTGCTTTTGAGCTGTGCCGCCACCGCTTCGATGTCGTTCGTGCGAAAGGCAAACTGGGAGAAGCCGCTTCCTTCTTGGCGGTGGTCGGCGACAAGCTGAGTGATGAGCGGGTTTCCGCACGTTCTCGCCGTCTGCATATCGGCAATGCCGATCCACTCGATGTAGCGCAAATGCTCTACGTAACATAAGGCGTTGTACGTTCCCCATGACGGATGGCGGCCGCCGTGGATGGCCGCAAGCCCCCATTGTTCAAACGCCATTTTCACTTGCTCCGGTCGTTCGACGAGATGGACGAGATGGTCAAACGCGACATGCATGGCGGTGGCCTCCTCTTTAGATCAATCGATCAGCGGAACAACATTTCTTTCAGTTTGTAAATGATTCGTTCGTTGTCGACGGTGCGGTGGGCGATGAAATTCAAGTCCAGTTTGATGTCTTCGATTTGGGCGGACAATTGTTCGTAACGGGAGTCCATTTTTTGTTCGAGGCGGTCCACCGTTTGTTTCAATGAGGCAAATTCCTGGTGAAGCTGGTGGACGTCAGCGGCGAGAGCTTCCAGTTTGGCGTCTGTTTCGTCTTGGCGGTGGAGAAGAGCGGCCACGATGCCGTTCAATTCCTTTTGCCCGGCGCGAAGCGAATCTTGTTCTTGACGCAGACGCTGTTGTTCCAAACGGATTTCCTGCTGCTCTTTTCGGATTTCTTGTTGTTCTTTTCGAATTTCTTCTTGTTCCTGGCGAATGGCGATTTGTTCCCGCTCGAGCCGCTCTTGGCCTTCTACGAGCTTTTGCAGCGTGCCATCCATGGCGCTTAGGCGGTCGAGCACTTGGGCGAGCAAAGCGTCACTCATCGTCATGATTCCCCCTTTTTCGTCCGTTACAGCCATTATAGTACATATGTTCGGGATTGTCAATCAAGAAAATTTGAACATCCATGGCGGACAAACTCCTTCATATTCCTTGTTTGTCAAGGATTTATTCCATATCGGTGCAAAAAAATCCTCCCGATTTTTGTCAGGAGGGTTCTCACATGGAAGCGAATACTTTTGGCAATGCGATGAAGAGGTTTGGAAAAATATGAGGGCAAATCGTTTCATCTTTATAGTGCACTTGCACTTGGTGAAACTTTTGATCTTGCAAGGCATATTTTTCGACGGTCTCATGAACCGGATCGACAATCCAGTATTCTCTGACACCAGTTTGTTCATAGTTGTGAAACATTTGCATCGCGAATATGTAGATTGATTCTCGCCCAGAACACGCGGCAACTGTTGCTTCATTCGATGAAAGTTTGGTATCATCATGGTATTGTGATAGGTCGAACTCGTTGGAGGTGAAACTATGTCGCGAATTTCCATTGACCAAGTCAAACACGTCGCCGACCTAGCGCGGTTGGCGATTACGGATGAAGAGGCGGAGATGTTTACGAAACAGCTCGATGCGATCATTACGTTTGCGGAGCAGTTGAATGAATTGGATACGGAGAACGTTCCGCCGACTTCGCACGTGCTTGATATGAGAAACGTGATGCGCGAGGATATTCCAGAACCGGGGCTGCCGCGCGAGGAAGTGTTGAAAAACGCGCCGGATCAGCAAGACGGCCAGTTCCGTGTGCCGGCCATTTTAGAGTAAGGAGGGGGATTTATGTCGCTTTTTGACCATTCCGTATCAGAATTACATACGTTGCTGCAGAAAAAAGAAGTGTCGATTTCCGATTTAGTCGACGAATCGTACCGACGCATCGGCGAAGTGGAAGAAAAAGTGCAAGCGTTTTTAACATTAAATGAAGAACAGGCGCGGGCGAAAGCGAAGGAGCTCGATGACCAGCTCGCCAAAGGCGAGGAAACGAATCCGCTGTTCGGCTTGCCGATCGGCATTAAAGACAACATCGTCACAAAAGGATTGCGCACGACATGCGCCAGCAAAATTTTATACAACTTTGACCCGATTTACGACGCGACCGTTATGGAGCGGCTGAACGCTGCGGGCGCCATTACGATCGGGAAGCTGAATATGGACGAGTTCGCCATGGGCTCGTCGACGGAAAACTCTGGCTTTCAGCTGACGCGCAACCCGTGGGACTTAGAGCGCGTTCCGGGCGGCTCGAGCGGCGGTTCGGCGGCGGCGGTGGCGGCAGGGGAAGTGCCGTTTGCTTTAGGTTCGGATACGGGCGGTTCGATCCGCCAGCCGGCGGCGTTTTGCGGGGTTGTTGGTTTGAAGCCGACATACGGCCGCGTCTCGCGCTTTGGCCTCGTCGCGTTTGCCTCGTCGCTGGACCAAATCGGCCCGATTACGCGCACGGTCGAAGACAACGCGTATGTATTGCAAGCGATCGCGGGCGTCGACCCGATGGATTCGACTTCAGCGAACATTCCAGTGCCGAACTATGTGGAGGCGTTAACGGGCGATATCAAAGGATTGAAAATCGCCGTGCCGAACGAATATTTAGGCGAAGGCGTCGATGAAAGCGTGCGCCAGTCGGTGCTTGCGGCGCTTGCCGTGCTTGAGAAGCTCGGTGCAACGTGGGAAGAAGTGTCGCTGCCGCATTCGAAATATGCCTTGGCGACGTACTACTTGCTCGCTTCGTCGGAAGCCTCGGCGAACCTCGCCCGCTTTGACGGCGTCCGCTACGGCTACCGGACGGACAACGCGAAAAACTTGATCGATATGTATAAACTCACACGGAGCGAAGGATTCGGGGCGGAGGTCAAGCGCCGCATTATGCTCGGGACATTCGCGTTAAGCTCGGGCTATTACGATGCGTATTACAAAAAAGCGCAAAAAGTGCGGACGTTGATCAAACGAGATTTTGAGAACGTCTTTGAACAGTATGACGTCATCATCGGCCCGACAACGCCGACGCCGGCGTTTAAAATCGGCGAGAAAACGAGCGATCCGCTGACGATGTACGCAAACGACATTTTAACGATCCCGGTCAACCTGGCAGGCGTGCCGGCCATTTCCGTGCCGTGCGGCTTTGTCGACGGCTTGCCGGTCGGCTTGCAAATCATCGGCAAGCACTTTGATGAAAGCACGGTCTACCGCGTCGCCCACGCTTTTGAACAGGCGACCGACTACCATAAGCAAAAACCGGTGTTGTAAGGGGGGTTAGGTGATGAACTTTGAAACGGTCATCGGACTTGAGGTGCACGTCGAGCTGAAAACGAAATCGAAAATTTTCTCCAGCAGCCCGAACGCGTTCGGAGCGCCCCCAAACACGCAAACGAACGTCATTGACTTAGGGTATCCAGGCGTGCTGCCGGTGTTGAACCGCCAGGCGGTCGAGTTTGCGATGAAAGCAGCGATGGCGTTGAACTGCGAAATCGCGACCGAAACGAAATTCGACCGCAAAAACTATTTTTATCCGGACAACCCGAAAGCGTACCAAATTTCGCAATACGACCAGCCGCTTGGCAAAAACGGCTGGATCGAAATCGAAGTGAACGGGAAAAAGAAAAAAATCGGCATCACCCGCATTCACTTGGAAGAGGACGCGGGCAAATTGACGCATACAGGCGACGGCTATTCGCTCGTGGATTTTAACCGCCAAGGGACGCCGCTCATTGAGATCGTCTCCGAGCCAGACATCCGCTCGCCGGAAGAGGCGTACGCCTACTTGGAAAAATTAAAGGCGATCATCCAATACACGGGCGTCTCCGACTGCAAAATGGAAGAAGGATCGCTCCGCTGCGACGCCAACATTTCGCTCCGGCCGATCGGATCGGACCAATTCGGCACGAAAACGGAGTTGAAAAACTTAAACTCGTTCAACTTCGTCCGCATGGGGCTCGAGTATGAGGCGAAGCGGCAGGAGAAAATTTTGCTCTCGGGCGGCGTCATCCGTCAAGAAACGCGGCGCTTTGATGAAGCGACGAAAACGACCGTTTTGATGCGCGTCAAAGAAGGCTCGGAAGACTATCGCTACTTCCCAGAGCCGGACTTGGTGATGCTCTATATTGACGACGAATGGAAAGAGCGCGTCCGCGCCTCGATTCCGGAGCTGCCGGACGCCCGCCGGAAGCGGTATGTCGAAGAATGGGGCCTGCCGGAATACGACGCCAAAGTGCTGACATTGACCAAAGAAATGGCCGACTTCTTCGAAGCAACGGTCGCCAACGGCGCTGATCCAAAACTGGCGTCGAACTGGCTCATGGTCGAAGTGTCCGGGTACTTAAACGCCGAACAAAAAGAGCTGCATGACATCGCCTTGACGCCGGAAAGCCTAGCAGGCATGATCAAACTCATCCAAAACGGCACGATTTCGTCGAAAATCGCGAAAAAAGTGTTCAAAGAGCTTGTTGAAAAAGGCGGCGACCCAGAGAAAATCGTCAAAGAAAAAGGGCTCGTGCAAATTTCCGACGAGGGAGCGCTGCGCAAAATCGTGCTCGAAGTGCTTGACGCCAACCCGCAGTCGGTCGAAGACTATAAAAACGGCAAAGACCGCGCGCTTGGCTTCCTCGTCGGCCAAGTGATGAAAGCAACGAAAGGGCAAGCGAACCCGCCGCTTGTCAATAAGCTGTTAGTAGAGGAAATTGGAAAACGATAATGAAACAATAGGAGGCCTGCCCACCGGCAGGCTCTGTTTTCAATAAAAATTTTTGCACTATTAAAAAAATATAATTGACAAACGTTGTGATCCAGTGATAGATTCTTTATAAGAAAAACCAATTGATTTAGTAGGATATGAGATCTCGAGGGATCAAAGAGGGGGAGAGGAAACGATGAGCCATGAACAAACTTTCCGCCCGGAAACGCTTGCCATCCATGCCGGGCAAAAACCGGATGGGGAAACGGGAGCGCGGGCGGTGCCCATCTATCAGACGAGTTCGTACGTATTTCGCGACAGCGAGCATGCGGCCAATTTGTTTGGTTTGAAAGAGGAAGGTTTTATTTATACGCGCATTATGAACCCAACGAACGATGTGCTTGAAAAACGGATCGCGGCGCTTGAAGGCGGGATCGGGGCGCTTGCGCTCTCATCAGGGCAGGCGGCGGTGTTTTATTCGATCATCAACATCGCCTCGGCGGGCGATGAAATCGTCTCGTCCTCGTCCATTTACGGCGGCACGTACAACTTGTTCGCCCATACGCTGCGCAAGTTTGGCATTACGGTGAAGTTTGTCGATCCGTCCGATCCGGAAAACTTTGAGCGGGCGATCACCGACAAAACGAAAGCGTTGTTTGCGGAAACGATCGGCAACCCGAAAAACGATGTGCTCGACATCGAAACGGTCGCCGACATCGCCCATCGCCACGCCATTCCGCTCATTGTCGACAACACGGTGGCCAGTCCATACTTATTGCGGCCGATTGAATTCGGCGCCGATATCGTCGTCCACTCAGCGACGAAGTTCATCGGCGGGCACGGCAATTCGATCGGCGGTGTGATTGTGGACAGCGGCAAGTTTGACTGGAAAGGGAGCGGCAAGTTTCCGGAGTTCACCGAGCCAGACCCAAGCTATCACGGGTTGGTGTATGTGGATGCCGTCGGCGAAGCGGCGTACATCACGAAAGCGCGCATCCAGCTGTTGCGCGACTTAGGAGCGGCGCTGTCGCCGTTTAACGCGTTTTTGCTGCTGCAAGGGCTGGAGACGCTCCATTTGCGGATGCAGCGCCATAGCGAAAACGCCCTTGCCGTCGCCAAGTTTTTAGAAGAGGAAGAAGCCGTCGAATCGGTCAATTATCCGGGGCTTCCAAGCCACCCGTCGCATGAATTGGCGAAAAAGTATTTGCCAAACGGGCAAGGTGCGATCGTTACGTTTGAAATCAAAGGCGGCGTCGAAGCCGGGAAAACATTGATCGACTCGGTCAAGCTATTCTCCCATTTGGCCAACATCGGCGATTCGAAATCGCTCATCATCCACCCGGCCAGCACAACGCACGAGCAGCTGAGCCCGGACGAGCAATTGTCCGCCGGCGTCACCCCGGGCCTTGTGCGCCTGTCCGTCGGCACGGAAGCGATCGACGACATTTTGGACGACTTGCGTCAAGCCATCCGCCAAAGCCAGACGGTGGGGGTGAAGTAGTGGATGCACAAGGAAGGGGCTGACCCAAAACGCGAATGCGTTTTGGGATCAGCCCCCACTTTTTTGCCTCAAATATAGAAGAATCGCCCTTTTTTCTGGTAGAATAGAGTCA
>NZ_PIJF01000036.1:0-33907 GCF_002809985.1 Geobacillus sp. WSUCF-018B | reverse complement strand
TGCAACCCCAAGTCAAGGAAGGAGGACGAAGTCCGTTTGCACTTCTGGGGAGTTGCAAGCCCCCACTTCAAGCGTTAGCTAAGTGGGGGTAGTTGACGCTATGGCAGTCCGGGATGGCGGAATGGCCGCCACGCTATTGGTTCTTTTTTCGTTTTTTGTTGTTTTGCCGCTGCGCTTCGGTCAACGGTTCGTTGGAAAATTCTTCATTGTAGCCGGCGCCCATCCCTTGCGCTTTTGCAGCGTTCATGCCAGGGATCACGTGGTTTGCTTTTCGCTTTGCCATTCGTTTCACCTCCGCTTCTAGTTTGCGACGAAACGGGCGCCTTATTCCTCTTTTGTCGCGGTAAGGAAGTAATATGGCGAGACATTGGAAATCATTATTTACAACTTGTACTGTTCTATAATAAGATAAAGTCGTGCCGAACTTTATGGGGATTGGGAGAATTCATGCTATTTTTTCGACTTTTGTGCGAAAAAATAGTATAGTATTATTATGAAGTGAAGGATTATGAAGTGAAGGGGGTTATACATATGGCGAAACAAGATGTGTTCAACGCCCGCTCTTCATTCGAAGTCAACGGTAAAAAATACAATTATTACCGTTTGCAAGCGCTTGAAGAAGCGGGCATCGGCCAGGTGAGCCGCCTGCCGTACTCGATCAAAGTATTGCTTGAATCGGTGCTCCGCCAAGTCGACGGCCGCGTCATCACGAAAGAGCACGTCGAAAACTTGGCGAAATGGGGAACGCCGGAAATGAAAGACATCGACGTGCCGTTTAAGCCGTCGCGCGTCATTTTGCAAGACTTCACCGGCGTGCCGGTTGTCGTCGATCTGGCTTCGATGCGCAAAGCGATGGCCGATTTGGGAGGCGATCCGTACGAAATCAACCCGGAAATTCCGGTCGATCTCGTCATCGACCACTCGGTGCAAGTCGACCGCTACGGGTCGGACGATGCGCTAGAGTACAACATGGATTTGGAATTCAAACGGAACGCCGAACGGTACAAATTTTTGAAATGGGCGCAAAAAGCGTTTAACAACTATCGTGCCGTTCCGCCGGCAACGGGGATCGTCCACCAAGTGAACTTGGAATATTTGGCAAGCGTCGTTCACGCGGTCGAAGGGGAGAACGGCGAGTACGAAGCGTTCCCGGATACGCTTGTCGGCACGGACTCGCATACGACGATGATCAACGGCCTCGGCGTCCTCGGTTGGGGAGTCGGTGGCATTGAAGCGGAAGCCGGCATGCTCGGCCAACCGTCGTACTTCCCGATGCCGGAAGTCATCGGCGTCCGCCTGACAGGCAAGCTGCCGGACGGAGCGACGGCCACCGACTTGGCGCTTAAGGTGACGCAAGTGCTCCGGAAAAAAGGCGTCGTCGGCAAATTCGTTGAATTTTTCGGACCAGGAGTGGCGACTTTGCCGCTTGCCGACCGGGCGACGATTGCCAACATGGCGCCGGAATACGGGGCAACGTGCGGCTTCTTCCCGGTCGACGCTGAAGCGCTTGACTACTTGCGCTTGACCGGCCGCGACGAACATCACGTTCAAGTCGTCGAAGCGTATTGCAAAGCGAACGGTTTGTTCTACACGCCGGATGCACCGGAGCCGGTGTTTACGGATGTTGTGGAAATCAACTTGTCGGAAATTGAAACGAACTTGTCTGGCCCGAAACGGCCGCAAGACTTGATTCCGCTCTCGAAAATGAAACAGTCGTTCCGCGACGCGGTGAAAGCGCCGCAAGGCAACCAAGGCTTTGGCTTGACGGAAGCGGACTTGGAGCGGGAAATTACGGTCGAGTTAAACGGCGAACAAGTGAAATTGAAAACGGGTGCGGTCGTCATCGCGGCGATCACGAGCTGTACCAATACATCCAACCCGTACGTTCTCGTCGCCGCCGGCTTAGTGGCGAAAAAAGCGGTCGAGAAAGGCTTGCAAGTGCCGAAATACGTGAAAACGTCGCTTGCGCCGGGCTCGAAAGTCGTCACCGGCTATTTGCGCGATTCGGGCTTGCTTCCGTATCTTGAGCAGCTCGGCTTCAACATCGTCGGCTACGGCTGCACGACATGCATCGGCAACTCGGGTCCGCTTGCGCCGGAGCTTGAAAAAGCGCTTGCGGAAAGCGACTTGCTTGTCACAAGCGTCTTGTCCGGCAACCGGAACTTTGAAGGCCGCATCCACCCGCTTGTCAAAGGCAACTATTTGGCATCCCCGCCGCTTGTCGTCGCCTATGCGCTCGCCGGCACGGTCGACATTGACTTGCTTAGCGAGCCGATCGGCAAAGGCAAAGACGGCAGCGACGTCTATTTCCGCGACATTTGGCCGTCGATGGAAGAAGTGAAAGACGTCGTCAAACGGGCGGTCGATCCGGAACTGTTCCGCAAAGAATATGAGCGCGTGTTCGACGGCAACCCGCGCTGGAACGCCATCGAAACGACGGACGAGCCGCTGTATCAATGGGACGAAAACTCGACGTACATTCAAAATCCGCCGTTCTTTGAAGGCTTGTCGCCGGATGTGCGCAAAGTCGAACCGCTCACCGGCTTGCGTGTCGTCGGCAAGTTCGGCGACTCGGTCACGACCGACCACATCTCGCCAGCTGGGTCGATCGGCAAAAACACGCCGGCAGGCCAATATTTGATCTCGAAAGGCGTCGAGCCGAAAGATTTCAACTCGTACGGTTCGCGGCGCGGCAACCACGAAGTGATGATGCGCGGCACGTTCGCCAACATCCGCATCCGCAACCAAATCGCGCCGGGCACGGAAGGCGGCTATACGACGTACTGGCCGACCGGCGAAGTGATGTCGATGTACGATGCGTGCATGAGATACAAACAAGACGGCACCGGGCTTGTCGTCATTGCCGGCAAAGACTACGGCATGGGCAGCTCGCGCGACTGGGCGGCGAAAGGGACGTTCTTGCTCGGCATCAAAACGGTCATCGCCGAAAGCTTTGAGCGCATCCACCGCTCGAACCTCGTCTTGATGGGCGTCTTGCCGTTGCAGTTCAAAGAAGGCGAAAACGCCGAAACGCTTGGTTTGACCGGCAAAGAAGTGTTCGAAGTCCACATTGATGAAAACGTCAAACCGCGCGACCTCGTCAAAGTGACGGCGACGAACCCGGATACGGGTGAAAAGAAAGAATTTGAGGTCATCGTCCGCTTTGACAGCGAAGTCGAAATCGACTACTACCGCCACGGCGGCATTTTGCAAATGGTGTTGCGCGAAAAATTGGCGAAAGTGAAACAATAACGACAAAAAGCAGGCTCCCATATCGGGAAGCCTGCTTTTATTTTGTGTTGAGCTTTTTCGCTGCGTTCTCAAGCTTGCTTTTTGGATCCGGGGTGAACGTTCCGTCTTGGCCAAAGCCTTGCGGGTTGACGCCCGGCGCCTTCGTGCCGCGGTTTCGGCCGCCGTTTTTGGTCATTGCTCTCACCTCCGCTCTTTACGGATAGTATGGCCACCCTTGGTCAAAATATAAGCAAAGGAGGAAAGCGTGATGAACAAGGGGCTGAAGACGGCGCTCGCGACAATCGCGCTCGCCCAGTTTTTGAAAATCTCGATCAAGCAGTTGGAGACTGGCCGCTGGGACTGGCGGCTCTTTTTCGAAACCGGCGGAATGCCAAGCTCCCACTCTGCCGGCGTTTCGTCGTTGGCGACATTTATCGCCTTGGAGCGGGGGGTAAGAACGATTGATTTTGCCCTGGCGGCGTTGTTCGGATTGATCGTCATGTATGATGCGCAAGGCGTGCGGCGCCAGGCGGGCGAACTCGCCCTTCGCCTGAACGAGCTTGCCGAGGAAGTAAAAAAGTTAGAAGGAGACCCAAAACAAACCGTTTATCACAAACGACAGCGGCAGCTGCGCGCCCGGCTCGGGCACGAGCCGATCGAAGTCGTCGGCGGGGTGCTCTTGGGCATGGCGACCGGTGCTCTTTCGTATTGGGCGTGCCGACGCCGCAAACGAATGGTTTAGGCGGTGAGGCGGGTGGAGCGTCCACAGCATTGGAATGAGGGCGGCCCAACACCTGGAGTTAGGAAAAGAGCTGTCCCGCTTTTCATGCAGGACAGCTTCTGTCGCTACGATGGGATGTTCCGCTTTTCCCGCCACCGTCTGCCCCAGAGGCGCATGCTTGGCAGTTCGGCGAAAATCATGCCGGCCAAAATCGCAGCGCCGCCAAGCCAGGCCGATGGCGACAGCCGCTCTCCAGCCCAAAGGTAGGCGGTCAAAGCGGCGAACAACGGCTCCATGGCGAAAATCAGCGCGACATGGGCGGGAGTCGTATATTTTTGCACCGCCGTTTGGATGAGAAACGCCGCGGTCGTCGCCAACAACGATGTCACAGCGAGCGCCCCCCATACTTCCGGACGGCGGAGCACCGCCATATTCCACATTTGCGCGGCGTCTTCAAACCAAAAGGCAAAGAAGAAACAGAGGATGCCGACGGTAAAAATTTGCACCATTGTCAACAGCATCGTCGAATACTGAGAGGAATAGCGGCCGGTGACGATAATGTGCATGGCAAAGGAAACAGCACAAAGAAAGACAAAGAAATCGCCCTGATTGAACGACAGCTCCGCTCCCCCTGTCAGCCAATACAGGCCGAACGCGGCAAGTGCCGCTCCAACGACCGCATTCACAGACGGTTTTTGCTTTAAAATCAAAAAGGAAAACAATGGAACGAGCACAACGCTCAGTCCGGTAATAAAGCCGGCTTTCGAGGAAGTGGTATACAACAGTCCGATCGTTTGGAATGCGTAGCCGCAAAACAGCCATAGCCCCATCCACGCCCCGGCGCCGATGACCCGCCATGAAAGGTCGGACAACAGCGAGCGGGATCGGACAACAGCCCAGGCGAGCAGCAGCAAGCCGGCCAAACTGAAGCGAACGGCGTTAAACGACAACGGCTCCAAAAACGAAATGGCATTTTGGACGACGACGAACGTCGCCCCCCAGACGAACGTCACCATTAGCAGACTCAGATCGGCTATGGTTTGACGCTTCAATTCGAATCCTCCCTCTTCATATGCTTGCGCCCCATCTCATTTTGGGTGCTAGCCGCTAGTGTACCACAAGTAGGCCGAAAAAGATAGATATTTTGGAAAAAAGATGGGCGCCTGCGGCAAAATGGTTGATACAAGAAGAAATTGCGCATAATATTAGGTAATGAACAAGGGCGCAAGTGTGGTAAAATAAAAACCAGCTCCGATCATCGCCACGCGGAAGGGTGATAATGCGTTGGACGTACAAATCCACTGGACGTATATCACGCCGAAAAAACAAGAGGCGTTTCTTGTCTCCGATTGGGTCGATGCCAAAAAGGCGCTCGCTTTGGCGGATGATTTTGAAAAAACCGGGCGGACGAAAACAGTGGAGTTCGTCGATCGAAACGGCACGGTGTGGTCAAAAAAAGAGCTGCAAAAGCTGCTTGAGGAGATCGCCGGCGAGCCGCATGAGATCGTTGTGTATTTCGACGGCGGGTTTGATCATGAGACGTCCCAAGGCGGCGCAGGGGCGGTCGTGTACTATAAGCAAAACGACCACCGCTACCGGCTGCGCGCCAACCGCCGGCTCGGGGAAATCAAATCGAACAACGAAGCTGAGTATGCGGCTTTTTGGTTTGTCACGCAGCTGCTCGAAGAACTGGGCGTCCGCCATTTGCCGGTGACGTTTCGCGGCGATTCCCATGTGGTGCTGAAGCAGCTGTCGGGCGACTGGCCGTGCTTTGAAGATGATTATAACGCTTGGCTTGACCGCATCGAAGCGAAACTGCGCGAGCTTCACATCGAACCGGCGTACGAGCCGATTTCGCGCAAACAAAATAAAGAGGCGGATTCGCTCGCCCGCCAGGCGCTTGAAGGGCAGATCATCACAAGCCGAACGGAATTGACAGGGAAAGGGTAAGGTCGTATGGGAAAGAAGCGGAACCGACGCAAAGAAATATTGGACCAAATCGCTTGGCTGGAGGAAACGTACTGCGATGGCTGCTTTTTAAAAAGCGCGTTCCGGAAAGAGTACGGCAAAACGTACGCCCAATCGTTTTGCATCCAGCAATGCACGGTCGGGGAACAAATGCGGCAGTACGGAGAGATGCTCCTGTCAGCGCCGGCGCGTCCGCGTCGGTAATGAAGGAATTTTTTTCAAGAGGCGGTTGGTGCGGGCGATAGGAGCCCTAATCTGCGCTTTCGCGGGCCTGGGGCGGTGCCGGCTGCGACCAGGCAAGCTTTGGCGTTTGAACGGAGGAAGCGGATGCGCTGCGAAGGCCGGTGATTGACAGAACATACGTTTTAACATGGAGAAACCTCAAAAGCAGTTCTTCTTTTCACTCCAAAAGGAAATCGCTGTTTGTCCTCCGCCTTAATAGATGCAATTTTTTACTGAGCATTGGATCGACTGTCGAGTGACCGAACAACACCGCTTCCAGACCCATGAATGGGTCTGGAAGCGAGTCGTTGTTCGGTCTTCCGTCACGCTAAAGCGTGACGGAGGCAAGCCATAGGCTTGCCTTCGACAGTCAAAAATGGATGAGCCACTTTTCCGTCAAGGATATGTTAAACGATTTCGTTGCATCTATATATATCGTTTTGCTGTTATTGCTGCGCCTCGCGAAGCTGGTGCTCGGCGCGGGCCAATTTTTGTTCGCACTGGGTGAGAAAGTCGCCGTCGACGCCAGTCGCCTGTTGACGGGCGCGGGCGAGTTGGCGGCGGGCGTTTTCGACCGCTTCTGCAGCGTGATTGAGCATCTCCGGATCGAGCTGCATCGTCGCCTGACCGACCATTTTCTCCGCCGTCTCGACGAACATTTCCACTTGCTTTAAGTCATTGTATCCCGTATGTACGTCGGCATCGCGTTTGGCCATATGAACACCTCCCTTTTTTTATTGTTCGCCGCTTGGTTGAATCTATGCAAATCGCAATGAAAAAGGCACCCTGCTTAAGCAGGGTGCCTCTCGTTCCGCTCCCGTTCTCTCGTCTATGTCAACGAAGCCTTATAATTTGACAACGTTCGCTGCTTGCGGTCCGCGGTTTCCTTGTACGATTTCAAACGAAACTTCTTGGCCTTCTTCCAACGTTTTGAACCCTTCACCTTGGATCGCCGTGAAGTGAACGAATACGTCCGAACCGCCTTCCACTTCGATGAAACCATAGCCTTTTTCGTTGTTAAACCATTTTACTTTACCACGTTGCATAATGCTGAATTCCTCCTAATACCTTTAGCCAACTTGGCTAACCTCAAGATTTTTATCAAATAACAAAATATACTTCACAGCCAACCAAGGTGCGTCCTCATGATGAATGCCTGAAATATATTCTGTTATGTGATGACTTTACTATACACTATTCGGAGCTGCCGCGTCAAGCAAAAGAAAGGAAATTTCCGAAAAAAAGTGTCCCCCGCTGAAAAAATGCTGTTCAGCAAAGGAAAACAGGCCGTCCGGGGAGAAAATAGTCATGAGCGGGCCACAACGCCCATACATTGGAATAGGAACGACAAAAAGGGGGAGAGCGGATGTACCGCGGAAAAATCGCGGGAAAAGAAGTGATCGTCCGGCTGGGCAGCAGAGTAAGCCGCCGTTATTTCAGCGACAATAAAATTTACCACATGGTGCTTTCGTACGGAGAGTCGGCGTTTCGCAAAGGGCAGGATATGTTTTGCATCTATAATGACCGCGTCGGCTTGATTGTCGCGGAAGTCGAGCAACAGGACGTCCCGGTCATTCGAATCGATTACATTATCGAAAACGAAAATGTGTACGAATAACCAATTGACAGCGGAAGGCGAATGCGGTAATCTCGAATGTAAGCGGTAACAAAAAACCGCGTTCGTCTGTTTCAACCGGAAACAGGCCGCCGCCGCTAGGCGCGTCTGTTTATTTTTTGCTCCGGCGCTGAAACGGGCCGCGTTTTTTTTCGTATATGTAAACAACGAGAGATAGCGAAAGAGGTGACAACGATGCTGCTTCGCAAAATGATGTCAAAAGTCGGAGTCGGGTCGGCGCACGTCGACTTGATCTTAAATAAATCGTTATGGCGCCAAGGAGAAGTGATTCAAGGGATCGTCCACATTTACGGCGGAACGGTGGAACAAAGGATCGAGCGGCTCGATGTGGAGCTCGTGCAAAAAACAATCGAAAACGGCAAGGAACTGGATGCCATTGTCGCCGTCATTCCGGCGGCCGGAGCGTTTTCGATCAAGCCGAGCGAGAAAAAGGAGATCCCGTTTTCCTACACGATTCCGGAAACCTTGCCGCCATCGCGCCCGGGCCGGTCGTACCGGTTCATCACCCGCCTTCATATCGAAGACGCGATCGATACGCTCGACTTCGATTATGTGCAAATTTTGTCGAAGAAATAGTTTGACAGCGTTTTCAACAGATGATATACTAAAAGCAAGTTAATAACGTTGTGGTGGAGAAGCGGAGACCCACACATATTCCTCGTTGATGAGCGGGGAAGTGTGTGGGTTTTTGCTTTTTCGCCCAACGGTTCACCCTCCGGAGGGGCTGGACAAACAGGAAATGGAAGAAGAAATCACGAAATGAAGAAAAGGGGGAAGAGAACAAATGTCGCCATTTTTAGGGGAGCTCATCGGCACAGCCTTGCTCATCATTTTCGGCGCTGGTGTATGCGCCGGGGTCAACTTGAAAAAATCATACGCGGCCAACTCCGGCTGGATTGTTATTACGATGGGGTGGGGGTTGGCGGTGGCCGTGGCCGTATACGCTGTCGGCCAGTATAGCGGCGCCCATCTCAATCCAGCGCTGACAGTCGCGTTGGCGCTCGCCGGTGATTTTCCGTGGAAAGACGTGCCGGGCTATATTGCGGCGCAAGTGCTTGGGGCCGTCATGGGAGCGGTCATTGTCTACCTCCACTATTGGCCGCATTGGAAAGAAACGGACGACCCGGGCGTCAAGCTTGGCGTGTTTGCGACAGGTCCGGCCGTGCCGAATGCGGCTGCCAACTTGCTTAGCGAGATCATCGGCACGTTTGTGTTGGTGTTGGCCATCTTGGCCATTGGCGCCAACCAGTTCGCCGATGGGCTTAATCCGTTTGTCGTTGGTTTTTTGATCGTGGCGATCGGCCTGTCGCTCGGCGGCACGACGGGATACGCCATTAATCCGGCCCGCGACTTTGGGCCTCGGTTAGCCCACTTTTTGTTGCCAATCCCAGGGAAAGGGTCATCGAATTGGGCGTATGCGTGGGTGCCGATCGTCGGACCGCTGCTTGGCGGCGCGTTAGGCAGTTTGGTCTATAAAGCCGTTTTCTTGGGAAAACCGACAGGCGCATTATGGGGAGTGCTGGCGGCAACCGCAGTCGTTTTGGCGGCGGCGAAGATGGCAAAAGGAAAAACAGCCAGCGCCGCAAGCCGCCGTTCTCTCTAGTTGGCGTACCGGGTTTGTAAGCAAATAAAGGTGAAGGGGGAAGAATGTCATGAATCAATACATTTTAGCCATCGACCAAGGCACAACGAGTTCGCGCGCGATTTTGTTCAATCAAAAGGGCGAAATCGTCCATATGGCGCAAAAAGAGTTTACGCAATATTTTCCGCAGCCCGGCTGGGTCGAGCACAACGCCAATGAAATTTGGGGATCGGTGCTTGCGGTCATTGCCAGCGTCTTGTCCGAGGCGCAAGTGAAGCCGGAACAAGTGGCGGCGATCGGCATTACGAACCAGCGGGAAACGACGGTGGTGTGGGAGAAAGACACCGGCAACCCGATTTACAACGCCATCGTCTGGCAGTCGCGGCAGACGGCCGGCATTTGCGATGAACTGAAAGCGAAAGGGTATGACCCGCTATTCCGCGAAAAAACCGGCTTGCTTATTGACGCCTATTTTTCCGGGACAAAAGTGAAATGGATTTTGGACCATGTCGAGGGGGCGCGCGAACGGGCGGAGCGAGGAGAGCTGCTCTTTGGCACGATTGATACGTGGCTCATTTGGAAGCTGTCCGGCGGCCGCGCCCATGTAACCGATTACTCGAACGCGTCGCGCACATTAATGTTTAACATTCATACGCTCGAGTGGGATGACGAGCTGCTTGCGATTTTAAACGTGCCAAAGGCGATGCTTCCTGAGGTGCGCCCGTCCTCGGAAGTATACGCGAAAACGGTTCCGTATCATTTCTTCGGCGTGGAGGTGCCGATCGCGGGAGCCGCGGGCGACCAGCAGGCGGCTTTGTTCGGCCAGGCGTGCTTTACGGAAGGGATGGCGAAAAATACGTACGGCACCGGTTGCTTTATGCTGATGAATACGGGGGAAAAAGCGGTGCAATCGAAACACGGGCTGCTCACAACGATCGCCTGGGGAATTGACGGCAAGGTTGAATACGCCCTTGAAGGCAGCATTTTCGTCGCCGGTTCGGCCATTCAATGGCTGCGCGACGGCTTGCGGATGATCAAAACGGCGGCTGACAGCGAAGCGTACGCCGAAAAAGTCGAGTCGACCGACGGGGTGTATGTCGTCCCAGCGTTCGTCGGGCTTGGCACGCCGTATTGGGACAGCGAAGTGCGCGGGGCGGTGTTTGGCCTCACGCGCGGCACAACGAAAGAGCATTTCATCCGGGCCACCTTGGAATCGCTCGCTTACCAGACAAAAGATGTGCTCGCCGCCATGGAAGCCGATTCCGGCATCTCGCTGACCACGTTGCGCGTTGACGGCGGGGCGGTGAAAAACAATTTCCTTATGCAATTCCAGAGCGATTTGCTTGCCGTTCCGGTCGAACGTCCGGTCGTGAATGAAACGACGGCCTTGGGTGCGGCGTATTTGGCCGGATTGGCCGTCGGCTACTGGAACAGCCGAGATGACATCGCCGCCCAATGGCAGCTCGAGCGCCGGTTTGAGCCGAAGATGGATGACGACAAGCGAACGATGCTCTACGATGGCTGGAAAAAAGCGGTGCGGGCGGCGATGGCGTTTAAATAACTATAGGGAACAAAGCAATAATCGATCGTGAATGGGCGGCCGCGGTCAAGCTGTGTCCTTTTCCACTTTTTTGTTCATTGCTTAGGCAGATGTTCCTTTCGTGGAGCATCTGCTTATTTATTGTCCAAAAAATAGTGGTTGAAACTGAGCTGTAGTTCACAGTCATGTTTTTCTATGAGGTATAAGACTGGAAAGGAATCAAAAAATTTACTGACATTTTTTCTATAAATATTGAATTTAGAAAAAAAATGATAGAATATTATCTAAATATTATATATAGTATAAAATTTTAGTAATACTAACAAAAGGGAGAAGGACACATTGGCAAAGCAAACGTTATTGGAAATTGAGGAGTTGCGAGTCTCTTTCCGCATCGGTGATGACTATTATGCGGCGGTCGACGACGTTTCGCTGGCGATCGGAGAGAACGAAGTCGTCGCTCTCGTCGGGGAGTCGGGTTGCGGCAAAAGCTCACTCGCTTTGTCGATCATGGGTCTCCACCCGCCCGAAAAGACAAAAATTGAGGGGCGCCTGCACTTTAAAGGGACAAATTTGCTGTCGCTCTCCGTTGCCGAACTCAATCGCATCCGCGGCAAAGAAATCGGGATGATCTTTCAGGATCCGTTAACGGCGCTCAATCCGCTCATGACGGTCGGCCGGCAGATCGAAGAAAGCATGGATTACCATCTGCGGCTGTCAGCAGCCGAAAAAAAGAAGCGAACGATCGTCTTGCTTCGCAAAGTCGGCATTCCGGAGCCGGAAAAGGTGTACCACCGTTATCCGCACGAGTTGTCCGGGGGGATGCGGCAGCGGGTCGTCATCGCGATCGCCATCGCCTGCGAGCCCGCCCTGCTCATCGCCGATGAACCGACAACGGCGCTTGATGTGACGATTCAGGCGCAGATCATAGGGCTGCTCAAAGAGTTGCAGCGGCAAATGAAAACGAGCATTATTTTAATCACGCATGATTTGGGGGTGGTGGCGGAAATGGCGGACCGTGTGGCGGTCATGTATGCTGGGGAAATCGTTGAGTTA
This sequence comes from Geobacillus sp. WSUCF-018B, assembly GCF_002809985.1. Taxonomy (NCBI): domain Bacteria; kingdom Bacillati; phylum Bacillota; class Bacilli; order Caryophanales; family Anoxybacillaceae; genus Geobacillus; species Geobacillus sp. WSUCF-018B. The sequence goes on along the minus strand of NZ_PIJF01000036.1, from coordinate 21,951 downwards.
GCGGACGTCGATACCATTTTTCACCGTCCGCTTCATCCATACACTCGCTCATTGTTGCAGTCGATCCCGTCTGCGCAGACGAAAAAGGAACGACTCCACGTCATCCAAGGGATCGTTCCGCCGCTGCATAAACTGCCGCGGCGCGGCTGCCGCTTCCAGCCGCGCATCAGCTGGATTGGGGCGGATAAGCACGAATCGGATCCGAAGTTGCGGGAAGTGGAGCCGGGGCACTGGGTGCGTTGCACATGTTACCAACATTTTTATTTTCCCGATGATCAAACGGTAGGTGGAATCGGCTATGGCGCTTCTTAACGTCAACCATTTGAAAGTATACTATCCGGTGCGCGGCGGTTTTTTTCGCCGGGTGGTCGACCATGTCCGCGCGGTGGACGATGTCAGTTTCACGCTGAACAAAGGGGAAACGTACGGGCTCGTCGGCGAGTCCGGCTGCGGCAAGACGACGACAGGGCGCGCGATTATCGGTTTGATCCGCGCCACGGCCGGGGAAGTGCTGTTTGAAGGGACGGATTTGACAAAGCTTCGCCGCCGCGAGTTTCATCCGTATCGGAAAGACATCCAGATGATTTTCCAAGATCCGTATTCTTCGCTCAATCCGCGCAAACGTGTGCTCGACATTGTCGCCGAGCCGCTCCGCAATTTTGAACGCCTGTCCCCGCAAGAGGAGCGGCAGAAGGTGCAATACGTTTTAGAGCGGGTCGGCTTGAGCGCGGAGTCGATTTACAAATATCCGCATGAATTTTCCGGCGGACAGCGCCAACGCATCGGCATTGCGCGGGCGCTCACGCTCAATCCGAAGCTCATCATCGCCGATGAGCCGGTGTCGGCGCTTGATGTGTCGGTGCAGGCGCAAGTGTTGAATTTCATGAAAGAAATCCAGCAGGAGTACGGGCTGACGTATTTGTTCATCAGCCATGATTTAGGGATCATCCGGCATATGTGCGACCGCATCGGCATTATGTACCGCGGCCGGCTCGTGGAGGAAGGGACGAGCGAGGAGATTTTTACGAATCCTCAACATATTTATACGAAACGTCTGCTCTCCGCCATTCCGAACGCCGATCCGCGCGAACGCGGCCGGCAGGAGGCGCTTCGCCGCGAAGTGGAAAAAGAATATGAGCAGTCGTATTCCCGCTATTTTGATGCAAACGGCCGGGCTCACCCGCTCAAGCCGATTTCGCCGACGCACTCGGTGGCCATTCCGTAAAGAGGGGAAGACGGGAAGATGCTGAAATTTATTTTACGGCGAATCCTCATTATGATTCCGCAATTGTTTTTGCTGAGCGTCCTCATTTTCTTGCTGGCGAAGGCGATGCCGGGCGATGCGCTGACGGGGCAGCTGGCGGCCAACCCGAAAATGGATCCGCAGACGCTTGAGGAAATGCGGGAAAAACTTGGCTTGAATGATCCGGTACATATTCAATACATCCGTTGGGTGAAAAACATGCTGCAAGGGGATCTCGGCCTTTCCTATACCCACCAGCAGCCGGTCACTGATCTGCTGGCCGGACGGATCGGGAATACGGTGTTGCTGTCGGCGGCGATTTTAATTTTGACGTACCTGATTGCCATTCCGCTTGGCATCGTGTCGGGGCGATGGACAGATACATGGGCTGATAAGCTGATCGTCGGCTACAGCTATCTCGGGTTTGCCACGCCGCTGTTCATTTTTGCTTTGATCATGCTGTTTATTTTCGGCTTTCACCTTGGCTGGTTTCCAACCGGCGGCAGTGTGGACGTTCAGGTCGAGGAAGGGACGCTCGCTTACTATTTAAGCAAATTGAACCATCTCATGCTTCCGGCGTTGTCGGGAGCGCTCATCAACACGGTCGTTACGATTCAATATTTGCGCAGCGAAATCGTCGATACGAAAGTGAAAGATTTCGTGAAAACGGCGCGGGCGAAAGGCGTGCCGGAGCGGCACATCTATTGGCGCCATATTTTGCGCAATTCGTTTTTGCCAATCGCGGCGTTTTTAGGGTATGAGATCACCGGGCTTGTCGGCGGTTCCGTGTTTTTGGAGTCGATCTACAGCTATCCGGGGCTTGGCCAGCTGTTTTTGCAGTCGATTATGCAGCGGGATTACAGCGTCGTGACGGCGCTCGTCATGATTTCCGGCCTGGCGACGCTGGTGGGCACGCTGTTGTCGGACATCATTTTGAGTGCGGTCGACCCGCGCATCCGGATTGAGTAGGGAAGGAGGAAGGCAGCTGACATGAAAGCGGAAATCAGCGGCCCAACGCCGGCCGGAGCGAACATCGAGAAAAGCCCTTCCGCCTTTTCGATCATGTGGCGGGAGGTGGCTCGGGATCGGCTCGCGCTTGGTTCGCTCATCATTTTAGGAATCCTTTTGTCGATCGTCTATGGCGTGTCGCTCTTTTTGGATCAAGAGGAAATCGTGAAAGTGGATTTTCTTTCCATCTATTCTCCGCCGTCAGCGGAACACTGGCTTGGCACAGACTACGGAGGGCGCGACGTGTTTGGCCAGCTCATCATCGGCGCCCGCAATTCGTTTACGATCGGGCTGGCCATTACGCTCATCACTGGGGCGATCGGCCTCATTGTCGGATTGGTGGCCGGCTATTTCGGCGGCTGGATTGACAATGTCATTATGCGCATCATCGATTTCATTCTCGTTCTGCCGTTTTTGATGCTCGTTATTGTTTTTGTCGCCACTGTGCCTAAATATAATGTATTGACGTTCATTTTGATCATGAGCGCGTTTTTGTGGACGGGCAAAGCCCGGCTGATCCGCGCCAAAACGCTTGCCGAGCGCGAGCTGGATTATGTCAGCGCGTCAAAAACGCTCGGCACGCCAGATTGGAAAATCATTATTTTTCAAATTTTGCCCAACCTCAGCTCGATCATTATCGTCAATTTGACGTTAAATTTGGCGGGCAACATCGGCATCGAGTCCGGGCTCACGTATCTTGGCTTCGGGCTGCCGGAGAGCACGCCGAGCTTAGGGACGTTGGTCAGCTATGCGACCAACCCGGATGTTTTGCAAAACAAATGGTGGGTTTGGTTGCCTGCGTCATTGCTTATTTTAGTGATGATGCTGTGCATAAATTTCATCGGCCAAGCGCTGAAACGTGCGGCTGATGCAAGACAACGACTAGGATAAGGGGGAAGAAAATGTGAAGAGAAAATGGCTGGCGGCTCTCGCCGCGCTCTTGCTCGTGCTCGCCGGGTGCACGGGCAAATCCGACACAACGAGCGGAAAGGGCAACAATAACGAAAAACCGGCGGCTCAGAAGGAAGACATCAGCAAATTCCCGATGACGGTGAAAAACGACGGGAAAATCATCGATGGCGGCGTGTTGAAATACGGCCTTGTGTCCGATACGCCGTTTGAAGGGACGCTCAGCTATGCATTCTACACCGGAGCGCCCGACGCAGAGATTTTGCAATTTTTTGACGAGTCGCTTTTCCGGACGAACGGTGACTATGAAATTACAAATGATGGGGCTGCCACGTATGAGTTGTCGGATGATAAAAAGACGATGACAATCCATATTAAAGACAATGTGAATTGGCATGACGGCCAGCCGGTGACCGCCGAAGACTTGGAGTATGCGTATTTGGTCATCGGCCATAAAGATTACACCGGCGTCCGCTATGGCGATGCGCTCATCCAAGGCATCGTCGGGATGGAAGAATATCATAGCGGCAAAGCGGATAAAATTTCCGGCATTAAAGTCATCGACAAAAAGACGTTGACGATCACATGGAAACAGGCCAATCCGTCGGTGTTGACTGGCATTTGGGCGTATCCGCTGCCGAAGCATTACTTGAAAGACATTCCGATCAAAGACTTGGCGAAATCGGATAAAATCCGGAAAAACCCGATCGGGTTCGGTCCGTTTAAAGTGAAGAAAATCGTTCCGGGCGAGTCGGTCGAATTTGTTCGCAATGATGACTACTGGGCTGGCAAACCGAACTTGGAAGGCGTCATTTTGAAAGTCGTCAGCCCGCAAGTCGTCCTGCAAGCGCTGAAAAAAGGCGAAATTGACGTCGCTGAGTTCCCGACTGACCAATATTTGAACGCGAAAGGGACGAAAAACATTCAGTTTATCGGCAGAGTGGATTTGGCGTACAACTATATCGGCTTTAAACTCGGCCATTGGGATGCGAAAAAGCAGGAAAACGTAATGGACAATCCGAAATTCCAAAACAAAAAACTGCGCCAAGCCATGGCGTACGCCATCAACAACCAAGAGGTGGCCGACCGCCTGTATCATGGTTTGCGCTTCCCGGCGAACACGCTCATTCCGCCGTCGTTCCCGGGCTATCATGACAGTTCCATCAAAGGGTATACGTACAATCCGGAAAAAGCGAAACAATTGCTGGATGAAGCGGGATATAAAGATGTGGATGGCGATGGCCTCCGCGAAGATCCAAACGGCAAAAAATTCAAGGTCAACTTCTTGGCGATGAGCGGTGGGGACATCGCTGAACCGCTGGCCAAATTTTATATGCAATGCTGGAAAGATGTGGGCCTCGATGTCCAACTTGTGGACGGACGCTTGGCGGAGTTCAACTCCTTCTACGATATGGTCGAAAAAGACGATCCGAAAGTGGATGTCTACGCCGCCGCTTGGGGAACTGGAACGGACGTCGACCCGTACGGATTGTACGGCCGCAACGTCATGTTCAACTACTCGCGTTGGGTGAACGAGAAAAATGATGAGCTGCTAGAAAAAGGCCATTCCGAGCAGGCGTTTGATAAGGAGTATCGCCGGAAAATTTACAGCGAGTGGCAAAAGCTAATGAACGAAGAAGTGCCGGTCATCCCAACGTTGTATCGTTCCGCCATCTATGCGGTCAACAACCGTGTCGCCAACTTTACGGTTGACCCGAGCTCGAAGCTGACGTGGAAAGATGTCGGCGTCACGTCCGAGCAGCCAGAAGTGGCGGAATAAACAAAAAAGCGATTGCTTCTATGGGATTCGATATGGTAACATGAAAGACAAATGATCATACGTCTTATCAAGAGTGGGCGAGAGAACGGGCTTGATGACCCCACAGCAACCTGCCGGCAAGGTGCTAACACCCGCAAAGCGGTCTCGCTTTGGATGATAAGAACGGCTGCCCCCTTTCGCATCATTCCGAGGCGAAAGGGGTTTTTGTCGATAGGGGGTGAAGGGGGAAATAGTGAAGAGGGACATGTCGATCCGAGCTTGCATGGCCGCTCATCTCCGTGCCGCTGCGTTCGCCGTTCATGTCATGCGCTGCGTGCAGGCGGAGCTGATTCGGTTTGACCCTGAAGCGGCGGTTTATGTCGACCGCGGGGGCGGATATACCCACTTGTATGGGAAAGCGCAAGGGACAACCTTTTCAGTGTTGTTGACCGACAGCGAGGCGGACGAATGGAAGGCGGACGGACCGTACGCCCTTGATCGCTACATATGGACAGAGCTTGGGAAAAAAGGGGTTTTTCCAATGCGGATGACGCCGTATTTACAAGCTGTATGGTTAATGGAGTCATAGAAAGGAAGAGGACGAATGGCAGTCAAAAAATTTGAGCATGTCGGCATTCAAGTAAAAGACATCGAGGCATCAAAGGCATTTTACCAAAACGTCGTCGGCCTGGAGTTGCTTGACGAAATGATTCATACGAACGGAACGATGAAACTGGCGTTTTTAGGGATTGACGGCTCGATCATCGTCGAGCTGATCGAAGGATACAACCCGAACTTGCCGACGGAAGGAAAAGTGCACCACGTGGCGTTTACGGTCGAAGGCATCGAGCAGGAAAAAGAACGGCTTCAGTCGCTCGGCGTCCCGCTTGTGTGGGAGGAGATTACAACGCTCCCAAACGGGGCGAAATACTTATTTTTCCTTGGCCCGGACGGCGAATGGATCGAGTTTTACGAGCCGGCGCAATGAACGAAGGGGAAGGCGGCCATCGGTATGGCCGCCTTTTGCCGTGCAAGAAGGAAAATAGGGAGTGCACCGCGTATAGGTAAAGGGGAGAGGAGGAGAACAGATGGAGCCGCAAGTTATCCACGCCATTCAAGACGACTACCCGGATGAATTTGCCTGGTGCTATGGCTGCGGACGGCTGAATGAGCAAGGCCATCATTTCCGCACCGGCTGGGACGGGGACAAAACGGTGACCGTCTACACGCCGCGCCCGGAACATACGGCGATCCCTGGGTTTGTGTACGGCGGGCTGATCGCCTCGCTCATCGACTGCCATGGCACCGGGTCGGCGGCGCTTGCCTTGCATCGGAAAAACGGCCATGAGCCGGGAAGCGGGGAAACGCCGCCGCGCTTTGTTACTGCGTCGCTTCACGTCGATTTCGTCAAGCCGACGCCGCATGGAGTGCCGCTTGTCGCCGTCGGCACTGTGACGGAGATTCATCCGAAAAAATGGAAAGTGGACACCGAAGTGTTCGCCAACGGCGAACTGTGCGCCCGCGGGCAAGTCGTCGCCGTCGTAATGCCGAAAACGTTTGTCCGTGGGTAACAAGCAACAAAAGGCGCCGGAGAGCGGCTGTTTTTGACAGCGCTTTCTCCGGCGCTTGGCAACTGGTCGAAAACGGCTGCGCCTCACCTCGTTTCGCCATTGAGGACTGATGATGTCACGAAAAAGGCAACTCGACAACGCCTCTTCTCAAGTGGGGAAACCTTGTGAAATTGGTTCTCCTTTTTCAACAAAACCACCGATTTGGCGAACATCATCGTTTTTCACCGGTTTTCTCGGATTCCTCTGATCATCGCTTTCCATGCGTTTCAAAACAACAACAGCAGCTGCTGTTTGGCCTCGTCGAATCCAAGGAGAACGAGCATGCGCAAAAACGCCTTTTGGAGATCCATCACCTTCACGGTTTGTCCATGATCAGCACCGACGACGTGGCGCTCGCCACCTCTTTGCCGTTTTGCCGCACGATGGCGGTTACATAGGCGACGGTTTTCCCGAACTTTTCCACCCGCGCCTCGATTTCGGCTTCTCCAGCCGCCGCTGGGCGGTGAAACGTCGTCTGCAAGTTGATGGACGCGTGCAGCTGGTCATCGCGAAGCAAGGTCGTCACCGCATACGCCATGAGAATGTCCGCCGCCGCCCCGACGAACCCGCCCATAATCACCCCGTTGCCGTTGAGCAGCGATTCGCTGATCGTCCATACGCCTTTCGCATAGCCGTCTCGGGCTTCCGTCAGGCGGACGCCGAGCGTTTCGTCGCATGGGGGCGGCGCGCTTTGACCGGCGATGACAGCGTGCAAGTTGGTCATTGGCTTCATGTGGAACACCCTTTCTGTTGTCAATCATGTTTTTTTATTCGCCAAACGGCGGCGATTTCCTCTTTTCGCGTGCATGAGGAGGAGAACGGCAAAGCTGTGGCGAAAGAAACAAGCAGCTGATGATGGAAAGGAGATGGTCTCATGTATCAACCGCCAGACGCCGGCCGTTGGACGGGACGGATTGACAGCGTGAGCGATGAGCAGGCGTTTCGTCTTCATCAGCGCATTCGCTTGCTCGATTTGTCGCAGCCATTGGAGACGGTGGAACGAGCGGCGGCATTCATCGGGTTTGCGTGCGACGAAGGAGTGCGCCGCAACCAAGGCCGCCAAGGGGCGAAAGAGGCGCCGGCCGCCGTCAAAGCGGCGCTGGCCCGGCTGCCTTGGCATCTTCCGGAAGGGGTCGTTGTCTATGACGCAGGCGATGTCGTTTGCGTCGATGAACGGCTCGAACAAAGCCAGACTGAACTTGGGAAGGCGGTCGCCCGCCTGCTGAAAAACGGGATGGCGTCTATCGTGATCGGCGGCGGCCATGAGACGGCGTACGGCCATTACTTGGGCGTTCGCGAAGCGCTCGGGCCCGAAGCCCGCCTTGGCATCCTCAACATTGACGCCCATTTCGACTTGCGCCCGTACGATGACGGGCCGACGTCCGGGACGATGTTTCGGCAAATATTGGATCAAGACGAACGGGTCCGTTACTTCTGCCTCGGCATTCAGCGGCTTGGCAACACGGCGGCGCTGTTTGCGGCGGCCGAGACGTACGGCTGCCGGTACATGCTTGAAGACGAGCTGACCGCAGGGCCGATCGAGGCCGCCTATGAACAAATCGAGGAATTTGCCGCTCATCACGATGCCGTGATGTTGACCATTTGCATGGACGCCATCAGCGCGGCTGCCGCGCCGGGGGTGAGCGCGCCGTCGCCGTTTGGACTCGCTCCGTCGCTAGTGCGCGCTCTCGTCCGCCGAATCGTTTCTCATCCGAAAACGATCAGCGTCGATCTTTGCGAAGTCAATCCACTCTGGGATGAAGGCGGAAAAACGGTGGCGTTGGCGGCCGCCTTTTGCATGGAGGCGCTCCTTCATTTTCAACGCTTGCAGCCAAGGCGGTGAGAACGTGAAATTGGTCATTGCCGAACGGGATGACAAAGAACGGGAAGCGATCCGCTGGCTCGTGTCCGCGTATTCCTTGCCGATTGAGCGGGTGTATACGGCAGCCACCGTGGAGGAGATGATGGCCGTCTTGGAGAGGGAGGCGCCGGAGCTATTGTACGTCGAACTGGATATGATTCCGTATGAACGATGGTCGAAGGCGACATCCCACGTCCGCTTGTTTTGCCAACGCGTGATTGCCGCAACGGCCGAGGCGACGTTTGCGCGGGCGAAACAAGCCATCGACTGGCAATGCGTCGATTTGCTTGTGAAGCCGCTTGAGCCCGCCAGGCTGAAGCAGGCGCTGCGGGCGGCGGCGTCGCGTTCCCCGGGACGCCCAGGCTTGCCGGCGGGATTGGACGCCCATCACGACGATTACCGCTCCTTGTTTTGCGATTTTCCTTCCGCGGCCTCCGCGCATGTATGGCTTGTGCAGGCGGAACAGCCTGCCTTGTCTCGGGAAGTGATCCGCTTTTTAACGAGCTATCCGTTTCGCGGACGGGCGCGCGTATTGCCGCTCACCCATATGGCGGTTTGCCTGCTTCCCGATTTGCCGGGCGACGGGAAAGAAGAGGCGTGGAAGCTGTTGCGCGATTGGGAAGAGGAGCATCATGAGCCGCTCGCGGTTGTCGTGATGCCGCCTGATGGTCGGAAAACGGTGCGCGGGCAATACCAAGCGGCCCGCCGGTTGCTGGAGACGACGTTTTTCATTGGCTATCGCCAAGTGATCGCTCCCGCTTCGGAATACGAACAGTGGCGTGAGCTCGATCCCTTTTTGACGCCCGAGGAGCAGCGGCAATGGATCGAGATGCTCGAGCGGTTCGACCATGAAGGGGTGAAGCGATGGCTGCGGCGCGAATTCTCCCATTGGAAGCCGCCGTTTCCGAGCCCGGAGATGGTGCGGACGCGGCTGACGAGCATCTTGGCGCAAATCCGCCGGTTTATGAAAACATACGGCCTTGACCGCGGCGGAACCGAGCGGGAGTATATGCGCATTTTTCAAGACATTTTGTACAATCCCGTCTTGTATCGCATCGTTCAAGAATTGATTTTATTTTTATATCGATTGTTCCATGAGGCCAAGCAGGCCGAGGAAGACGCGCGCGTCGACGCCGTGGAGCGCGGCCTCCGCTATATGGAGGCGCATTTTCGCGATCCGTCGCTCACGCTTGAGCGGGTCGCGGCCGCCGCCGGGCGCAGCCCCGCGTATTTCAGCCATTTGTTGTCGAAAAAGCGCGGCGTGACGTTTCGCCAGTGGCTGACCAACCGGCGGCTTGAGGAAGCGAAACGGCTGCTTCGGCAGACGGATTTGTCGATTAAAGAAATCGCCGAACAAACCGGGTTTCGCACCGCCCATTATTTGACGCGCGTCTTTAAAGCCGAACTGAACCAGACGCCGACCGCCTACCGCGATGAACAACGGCTGAAACCGTCATCACCGCGGTAGGCGGTTTTGTCTGTGGCAAAGCGCAGCCTTGCCGGATCGCGGGCGAGAGGGGGCGGCGTATATTTCAAAAGAAATGGATCGATATCGAAAAAAATGAACAAATAAAACGGAGAGGAAATAGAAAATTCAAAAAAATGTGATCACTTTTAAAAGACGTGCGCCTATCTTCTCCTTCTTTGCTCCCTTACAATGAAAAGCAAAGAGGAAAAAGGAGAGGATGACGATGGCAGAAAAACGGACCGTACGCTCGTTTGCGGGAACAGAGCGGCGGGCGAAAGGATGGATTCAAGAAGCGGCGCTGCGGATGCTGAACAACAATTTGCATCCCGATGTCGCCGAGCGGCCGGAGGAATTGATCGTCTACGGCGGCATCGGCAAGGCGGCGCGCAACTGGGAATGTTACGAGGCGATTGTGGACACCCTTCTTCGTTTAGAAAACGATGAAACGTTGCTCATTCAATCCGGCAAGCCGGTGGCGGTATTTCGCACGCATCCGGACGCCCCGCGCGTGCTGATCGCCAACTCCAACCTCGTGCCCGCATGGGCGACGTGGGACCATTTCCACGAACTTGATAAAAAAGGGTTGATCATGTACGGACAAATGACGGCCGGGAGCTGGATTTACATCGGCAGCCAAGGGATCGTCCAAGGGACGTATGAAACGTTTGCCGAAGTGGCGCGCCAGCACTTTGGCGGCACGCTGGCCGGGACGATCACGCTAACCGCCGGCCTTGGCGGCATGGGCGGGGCGCAGCCGCTCGCCGTGACGATGAACGGCGGCGTCTGCCTCGCCATCGAAGTCGATCCGGCCCGCATCCAGCGCCGCTTGGACACGAAATACCTTGACACGATGACCGACAGCCTGGACGCCGCGCTGGCCATGGCCAGACGGGCGAAGGAAGAGAAAAAAGCGCTGTCGATCGGCCTTGTCGGCAATGCGGCTGAAGTGTTGCCGCGGCTCGTTGACATGGGCTTTGTTCCGGACGTCTTGACCGATCAAACGTCCGCCCATGATCCGTTAAACGGCTACATCCCCGCGGGGTTGACGCTTGATGAGGCGGCTGAGCTGCGGGCGCGCGATCCGAAGCAGTACGTTGCCCGCGCCAAACAATCGATTGCCGCGCATGTTCGAGCGATGCTGGCGATGCAAAAGCAAGGGGCGGTGACGTTTGATTACGGCAACAACATCCGCCAAGTGGCAAAAGACGAAGGGGTGGACGACGCCTTTTCCTTCCCGGGTTTTGTGCCGGCCTACATCCGTCCGCTCTTTTGCGAAGGAAAAGGGCCGTTCCGCTGGGTGGCATTATCCGGCGACCCGGAAGACATTTATAAAACCGATGAAGTCATTTTGCGTGAATTCAGCGACAATGAGCGTCTTTGCCATTGGATTCGCATGGCGCAAAAACGCATTCAATTCCAAGGGCTGCCGGCGCGCATTTGTTGGCTCGGCTACGGCGAGCGGGCGAAGTTCGGGAAAATCATCAACGACATGGTGGCCAAAGGCGAGCTGAAAGCGCCGATCGTCATCGGCCGCGATCATTTGGATTCGGGCTCCGTTGCTTCGCCGAACCGGGAGACGGAAGGAATGAAAGACGGAAGCGACGCCATCGCCGACTGGCCGATTTTAAACGCGCTGTTGAATGCGGTCGGCGGCGCAAGCTGGGTGTCGGTTCACCACGGCGGCGGCGTCGGCATGGGCTACTCCATTCACGCCGGCATGGTCATCGTCGCCGACGGCACGAAAGAGGCGGAAAAACGGCTGGAGCGCGTGTTGACGACCGACCCGGGGCTTGGTGTGGTCCGCCACGCCGACGCTGGGTATGAGCTCGCCATTCGGACAGCGAAAGAAAAAGGCATCGATATGCCGATGCTCAAGTAGAAAGGGGGATCCATATGCGCCCGCTTTTTGTCCGCCGCGCCCGCCAGCTCGTCACGCTGGCGGGAAGCTCCGCGGCTCCGCTCGTCAAGGAGAAGATGAGCGATCTAGGCATCATCGAAAACGGCAGCGTCTGGATCGAAAACGGCACGATCGTGGCGGTTGGGACGGACGATGAACTGGCCCGCCAATTTGCCGATCGGCTCGCCGAAGCCGAAGTGATCGACGCCAAAGGCAAAACGGTCACCCCTGGCCTCATCGACCCGCACACCCATCTTGTGTACGCCGGCAGCCGCGAACACGAATGGACGATGCGGCTCGGCGGGGCGACGTACATGGAAATCATGAACGCCGGCGGCGGCATTCATGCGACGACAAAAGCGACGCGCGAGGCGTCGGAAGAGATGTTGTATGAAGAAAGCAAGCGGCGGCTCGATCAGTTTTTGCTTCATGGGGTCACGACCGTCGAAGCAAAAAGCGGCTATGGTTTAAGCCTTGAGCACGAAATCAAGCAGCTTGAAGTCGCCAAGCGTCTCGATGACACCCACCCGGTCGATATCGTCTCCACGTTTCTTGGCGCCCACGCCGTTCCGCCGGAGTGGAAGCACGATCCGGATGAATACGTCCGCCTTGTCATCGACGAGATGATTCCCGAAGTGAGCCGGCGGGGGCTCGCCGAGTTCAACGACGTCTTTTGCGAGCGCGGCGTCTTTACCCCCGACCAGGCGCGCCTCATCCTCGAAGCAGGGAAAGCGCACGGCTTGACGCCGAAAATTCACGCTGATGAAATCGAACCGTACGGCGGGGCGGAACTGGCCGCCGAAGTCGGCGCCATCTCCGCCGACCACCTGCTTCGGGCATCGGACGAAGGAATCCGCCGCATGGCCGATGGCGGCGTCATCGGCGTTCTCTTGCCGGGCACGGCGTTTTTCCTCATGACCCAAGCCGCCGACGCCCGCCGTCTGATCGACGCCGGCGTTCCCGTCGCCTTAGCGACCGACTGCAACCCTGGTTCGTCGCCGACCGTCTCGCTGCCGCTTGTCATGAGCCTAGCCTGCCTGCATATGGGCATGACTCCCGCTGAAGCGATGGCCGCCGCCACGATCAATGCCGCCCACGCCATCGGCCGCGCGCATCTTGTCGGCAGCCTCGAGCCGGGGAAGAAGGCGGATTTGGTCATTTTCAACGTTCCGAATTATGTGCAGATCATGTACCATTACGGAGTCAACCGTGTTGAGACGGTGATCAAAGGCGGGGAGGTGGTGGTGAAAGAAGGCAAGGTGTGCATCTGAAGGGAGGAATCGTCTTTCGCCAAAGCGTTTGGCGACCGGAAGCGGCTATGCTTCCGGCCGCGCAAGTTGGGGTAAAAAGAACAATGGGGGTGGAGGAGAATGAAAACGGATACAAATATAGCGCCATCCGTGCCGACGCCAACGCCGGCCAGCGGGGCATGGAAGTTTTTCGTCTTTAGTGCCATCGGCATTTTCGTATTTTTCGTCCCGGTGTCCATCGGCGGCACATCATCGATTTTGCTCGATCATATTGTGACATGGATCCGCACCCAGTTTTCAGCACTTGTTCCTTATTATGCTCTGATCGTGATCGCTCTCGGTGCAATTTATCCATTTTATAAAAAAACGTGGAACAAAGATGCCGTAACAGTCGTTTTTTCGCTGCTGAAAGTTGTTGGGCTGATTACGGCGGTCATGTTGGTGTTTCGCATCGGTCCGTCATGGTTGTTTCAGCCGAATATGGGACCGTTCTTATATGACAAGCTCGTCATTTCCGTCGGACTTCTTGTGCCGATTGGCTCCGTCTTTCTCGCCATGCTCGTTGGCTACGGGCTTTTAGAATTTGTCGGCGTATGGATGCAGCCGATCATGCGTCCGATTTGGAAAACGCCGGGCCGTTCGGCGATCGACGCCGTCGCCTCCTTTGTCGGCAGCTACTCGATCGGTCTATTGATCACCAATAAAGTGTTCAAAGAAGGCAAATACACCGTGAAAGAAGCAGCGATCATCGCTACCGGCTTTTCCACCGTATCGGTGACATTTATGGTCGTTGTCGCGAAAACATTGGGGCTCATGCCAATCTGGAACACGTATTTTTGGGTGACATTTCTCGTGACGTTTGCCGTTACAGCGCTTACCGCCCGGCTTTGGCCGCTGAGCCGCATGAGCGACGAGTATTACGACGGCAAAGGAGATCCCGAACAAAAAGTGACGGGAAGCTATATGAAGCAAGCTTGGTCCGAGGCGATGAAAGCGGTAGGACAGTCAAAAGGGATTGGGACAAACATATGGGAGAACTTGCGCGATGGCTTCATCATGACGATGGGCATTTTGCCTTCCATTATGTCAGTCGGACTGATCGGGCTGCTGCTCGCTGAATATACGCCGTTGTTTGACTGGTTGGGCTACCTGTTCTACCCATTCACCCTTCTGTTGCAAATCCCTGAACCGTTGTTGGCTGCGAAAGCTTCGGCCATTGAAATCGCGGAAATGTTTTTGCCCGCTTTGCTTGTCACCGAAGCTCCGCTTGTCACAAAATTCATTATTGCGGTCGTATCCGTCTCGGCGATCCTATTCTTTTCCGCTGTCATTCCATGCATTTTATCTACAGAAATTCCGCTCAGCTTGCCGAGGCTGCTGGTCATCTGGTTCGAACGCACCGTCTTGACGCTCGTCCTCACCGCTCCGCTTGCGTACTGGCTGCTTTGACAACGGGTTGGCGCCTGGGGGGTTATGTTCCTTTCATCTTGGGAATAAGCGAGGAGAACCCGACTTCTAAGCGATAGCGAAAGTCGGGGAGGAATCGCTAAAAATATGATATCATTAAATTAGTGAAAGGTGGTGAAAATGTGAAACATTTGCTAGTCATCGTAATCCTTTTTTCTTTATCCGCATGCAGTATATGGGAAAAGAATGAAAAACAAGCCCAAAATGCTGAATCTACAGCTTCGGTAAAAGAGATGAGTGATATTGAAAAAATACCTGTTAAAATAGATCAAAAAGTAATCAGTCATATCAATTGGGAAGTAAGCCCGGTTTTTCAATCTGGAAATTATAAAATGCGCGGAGTACCAAACAAAGTGGGTTTCATTGATGCACCGTTTATAGCAAACAAAGATAGCAAATACATGTGGCATTTCTGGGGGGACTCCATTCCAGAAGGAGAACTGACAATCGTTGCAGTGAAAAAAGGCAGCAACGATATAGCTCCTGCGTTAACACTAGACGGAAAAACCGTTTGGACAACGGGAGTTCCAGGAGGTCCGAATAATGGTGCAGACGCACATATACCATCAAATATAAGGCTTGGTGAATCTGGAAAATGGGCATTACTCGTCTATCTTGGAAAAACGTACTGGGATTACGTTGTAATCGACGTAAATTGAACGCTCTCCCACTTACGCTCACGCTGGGAAGTGGCGGTCTTCTCGGTTCGAGATGACAAAATAACAAGTGAAGCCAAAGGTGTTGCTGCACCTTCAGCCCCGCAATAGACGGTTCCCATAAAGGGGGTCGGCGCGAGCAGAAGGAAATAATCCGCCTAAGCGCCTCGTTAACTTAAGGGTGGATTATTTCTTTTGATTGTGCGACAGTATTGAAACCATGCGACTTGCGAAAAAACATCAATGCTTCAAATACTGTCATCGGCATCACCCCCTTCCAAATCAGGGGAGGCCGATCCACCCTCAAGTCACCGTAACATATTCACATAGTTAAGAGATTCGTTTACCGTTTTTGAGAGCCTGTCCACGCCATGACAGGCTTTCACGTCGTTTCCCGTTGCTGCTTTAACAAATCGCGAATCTCTGTGAGCAGCTCCTCTTCTTTCGTCAGCGTCGTCGCCGTTTCTTTGACGTCTTCCTGTTTTTTCATCCGCTCGTACAGTTTGTTAAGCAGTTTGACAAACAGGAAAATCGAAAACGCGATGATCAAAAAGTCGACGACTGTTTGGATAAACGCCCCATATTTCACTTCCGCTTTGCCGACTTTCCACGACAGGCCGCTGAAATTGATGCCTCCCAACAATAAGCCGACGAGCGGCATGATGATGTCATTGACGAGCGAAGAAACGATTTTGCCAAATGCCCCGCCGATGATCACCCCAACGGCTAAATCGATGACATTGCCGCGGACGGCGAATTTTTTAAACTCGTTCCACATGGTCATCTCCTTCCGAAGAAAATGTTCGTCTGCTATTATACCCGACCGGCCGCAACATTGAAACTTTTTAGTTTAAATCGTAGCAAATCAATTGGTTTTATAGTATTATAGAATACGTTCATCAACCAAAACAAAAGGGGGAACGCATCGTGGAAGTGACCGCACAACAACGAGACGTTCGCGCGAAACAAGCAGCGAACGCCCCGAAACATCTGACTGCGTGGATTATTGCTGTTTCCTGCCTCATATTGATCGGTGGAACGTTGTTCTTATATAGCCGCGTTTCTTGGCAACAGGCGCTTTTGTATGTGCTCGGGGCGTTTGGTGGATTTGTATTGTACCAGGCGCATTTTGGCTTTACATCCGCATGGCGAAAGTTTATTCTATACCGCCAAGGGGAAGGCATTCGGGCACAGATGGTCATGATGGCGGCAGCCAGCGCGTTGTTTTTGCCGCTGCTCGTGAAAGGCTCGGCGCTCGGCCACCCGGTGTCAGGGTATGTATTTGGCGTGGGAGTATCGGTCATCGTCGGTGCTTTTCTGTTTGGCATCGGCATGCAGCTTGGCGACGGCTGCGCGTCCGGGACGTTGTACCATATCGGCGGGGGCGATGCGAACGGCATCGTGACGCTCATCGGGTTCATCGCTGGCTCCGTCATTGCGACGACTCACTTTGACGTGTGGGCGAAGATGCCGCAATGGGAGCCGTTCTCGTTCATTGGCGAGTTCGGCCCCTTGGGAGGGTTTTTGCTTCAGTTGGTTTTGCTTGCGGTCGTCTACTATGCGGTGACGGTGATGGAAAAACGACGCCACGGCCAACGCGTTGCTGCATCGCTTGAGAACCATCATGGCTGGAAAGCGATTTACAAAGGGCCGTGGCCGCTTCTGGTCGGGGCGTTGCTCTTGGCTGTAACGAACGCGCTTGTGCTGATGATTAGCGGCAAGCCTTGGGGCATTACGTCCGCCTTCGCCCTTTGGGGAGCGAAGTTCGTGCAGCTGTTTGGCATCGACCCGACCGCTTGGGCGTACTGGCAAGATGAAGCGAAACGGCAGGCGCTTGCGAATCCCCTCTACTACGATACAACGACTGTGATGGACATCAGCTTGATGGTCGGCGCCTTATTGGCGGCGGCGCTCGCGGGCCGCTATACAAAACCCATTCAGTGGAAGCGTCCGACGCGCATGACGATCGGTGCGCTGATCGGCGGCCTGATGATGGGATACGGCGCCCGGCTGGCGTTCGGCTGCAATATCGGCGCGTATTTCGGCGGCATTGCGTCATTCAGCGCCCACGGCTGGGCGTGGTTTGTCTTTGCTTTCCTCGGCAGCCTGATCGGCGTCAAACTGCGTCCGTATTGCGCGTACAAAAACTAAACGTTCGAACTTCGGCATCCCGTCGTTTTGGCGGGGTGCTTTCTTTATGCAGGACGGCATATGGTACAATGGGCAGTGAGGCTTCGACAAGAGCAGCTGCCTGCTTGTTTGAAATCGTTTTCCTTGTTTTGGGAGAGCGGAAGGAGGACAGCGGTGTTCATTGGGAGAGGAGGGAAAAGGCATGCGGCAAGCGGCCTCGATCGTCTGCATTGGCGGGGCGAACGTCGACCGAAAGGCGCGGTTGCTCACTCCGTTTCGGCTCGGCACGTCCCATCCCGTCACCACGACGCAAACCGCGGGTGGGGTGGCGAGAAACATCGCCGAAAACTTAGGACGGCTTGCTCAACCTGTTTCGCTCGTCAGCACCGTTGGCGATGATCGCGATGGACAGTGGCTCGTTGACGTGACGAGCCGATATGTCAATACGAGCTTCATCGTGCGAACGCCAAAAGCGAACACCGGGACGTATACAGCGGTGCTCGATGAACGCGGCGAGATGGTTCTCGCCTTGGCGGATATGGCCATTTATGATACAGTGGGGGAAGAATGGCTAAAGCAGCAATGGACTCGGCTCGGTCCGATTTCTGCGGTCGTGCTTGACACGAATTTCCCGAAGGCTGTCATTCGTTCGGTGATTGCACAATGTCGCCAAGAGGACATCCCGCTTTGTGTTGTGACGGTGTCGGTTCCAAAAGTGAAGCGATTGCCCAGCGATTTGTCTGGTGTGACGTGGTTTGTCACGAATGAAGCGGAGGCTAAGGAATTTGTGGGACGCGACGGACATACGGACGACATAATGAAACCGATCCTTCAAGCCGGCGCCCAGAACGTTGTCGTCACGCGCGGCGCAAACGGCGTCGCGTACGCCGCCAAGCAAGGGGAAACAGAAGCGATTGCGGCGCCGAAGGTTGAGGTCACCGACGCCACCGGAGCGGGCGACGCCTTTGCGGCTGGATTTTTGTACGGCGTCTTAGGCGGACATACGGTGGAAGACGCCTGCCGCTTTGGGATGAGCAGCGCGGCGCTTACGCTGCAAACGGCCGAAACGGTGCATCCCGCTTTGAATGAACACCTGTTGCAAGCCGCCTATGCGCGGTATTTTTGCGAAGGGGGAACGAAGTGATATGAATGATTTTCTCGTCTTTTCCGAAGAAGTCGCTCAAGCGAAGGCCGAAAAAAAGCCGATTGTCGCTTTAGAATCAACGATCATCTCGCATGGCATGCCGTATCCGGAAAACGTGCAGACGGCGAAAGACGTCGAGCGGATCATCCGCGACCGCGGCGCCGTGCCGGCGACGATCGCGATTTTTAATGGAAAAATTAAAATTGGATTGACAGAAGGGGAACTTGAACAGCTCGGGACAAGCCACGATGTAGAAAAAGTGAGCCGCCGCGACTTGCCGTATGTCGTCGCCATGAAGAAACACGGGGCGACGACCGTGGCGGGGACGATGATTTGCGCCCAGATGGCGGGCATCCGCGTATTTGCGACCGGCGGCATCGGCGGCGTGCACCGCGGCGCCGAGCGGACGATGGACATCTCGGCTGATTTGCAAGAGTTGGCGCACACAAACGTCGCGGTCGTCTGCGCCGGGGCGAAATCAATTTTGGATTTAGGCTTGACGCTTGAATACCTCGAGACGCACGGCGTTCCGGTCATCGGCTATCAGACGGACGTCCTGCCGGCGTTCTATTCGCGGACGAGCCCGTTTCGCGTCGGTTATCGCTTAGACAGCGCCAAAGAGATCGCCCAGTTCCTTGAAACGAAATGGAAGCTTGGGTTAAACGGCGGTGTTGTGATCGCCAATCCTGTCCCAAAAGAAGAGGAGCTCGAGGAGTCGTATATCACCGCCATCATCGAACAAGCGCTTAAGGAAGCAGAAAAGCAGCACATCACCGGCAAAGCGGTCACCCCGTTTTTGCTTGACCGTGTGAAAACGTTAACCGGAGGCAAAAGCTTGCAAGCAAACATCGCCTTAGTGAAAAACAACGCCGCCTTGGCGGCCGACCTTGCCCGAGAGCTTTCTTGATGCGAACGCCCCCGCCCTTCCATCAGGGCGGGGGCATGATGGCAGTGGAGGATTTATCGAGCGTGAAGCAAATGGCGGATTTTTCGATCGTGCTGGGCGATTTTGACGGAGTGGAAGTCGACTGTTTCTTGTGTTTCAACTGGTTCGACGCGGATGTGGCCGAGTTTCGCTTCGAGCCGTTCGAACCGTTCGTTCACGGTGCGCTCCAACTGGGCAATCTGCCGCTCAAACCGTCCGTCCATCTCCTCAATGCATGTACAATGCTTATTCCCAAAATGAATGGTAAAGTTGATTGATGCCAACCCGATATGGTATGTTAAAAGAAAAGGTTAATAAAAATTAACATTAATATCGGTTTATGACTCTATTTTGTGTTAAAAATAATTAACACAAAGGAGGTGTGATGATGGAGATTAAACAAACGATCGCGAAAAATCTAAATCGGGTCAAAAAAGAGATGGGGTTGAAGAATCAAGATTTAGCCGAATTGATGGGCGTGACGAGACAAACGATTGCCAAATATTTAAAAGGGGAACAAATTCCTGACAGTGCAAAATTATTTCTTCTGTCGCGACACTTGAATATCCCGATGAAGGATTTGATCGTTTCTTCAGATGATCAGCGTGAACCAATGTCTTCTTTCATGTTTCGCGCGGATAACCCTAAAGAAAACTTTCGTCTGATTGATCAAAATCAAGTGAATCGGATCATGGATGATTATTATGAGCTGCTTGCCTCTTTTGGAGAGGCTAGTGTTGCTTATTTGCCCCCGACGTATAAAGTAAAGCTCGTTGATCATGAGTTAACGGAGGAGCATAAAACCATTATTCGACAAGCAGCGGAACAAACGAGGAAAATGTTTGGCCTTGATCATGTGATCCCAAGCGATATTTATGCGGTTTTAGAGCGCCATGGTATACATGTCATCGCGTTGAAAACGATTGATAAAAAAATTGATGGTTTATCGGCTTACTCCGAGGAAAAAGGAGCTTTTATTTTCCTTAATGATCACGACGAAATACCTGAGGAACGAAAACGGTTCAGCGTCATTCACGAACTTGGCCATCTTATTTTTCATCGCGAGGAGTACCGAAGTGATCTTAGCTCTCTTACTTACAGCAGCGCAAGAAGGGAAATCAATGAAAAAGTCGCCACGTTGTTTGCAAGCTACTTTCT
Source organism: Geobacillus sp. WSUCF-018B (assembly GCF_002809985.1). Lineage (NCBI taxonomy): Bacteria > Bacillati > Bacillota > Bacilli > Caryophanales > Anoxybacillaceae > Geobacillus > Geobacillus sp. WSUCF-018B. Next base: position 1,466 of record NZ_PIJF01000036.1, on the reverse strand, counting down.
TATTCCTCGCGAACAGTTGCGGGAATATGCTTATTATTTTAAACGATATGTTACCCTTGAAACGATTATGGAGCTTAAGCGCCAATTTTTTGTCAGTGCTGAAGCCTTCATGAGGGCCTTATTGGATGAACAATACATTTCCGGAAGGACGTACGGCCATTTGCGAAAAACGTTGCGGGAGCAAGGATATAAAGAACAAGAACCCGCTCCAATCGAGTATATTCCCAAAAACCGCAAACTGACCTATTTTGTGAAACAGGCGTATTTTGAGGGGAGCATTACGATTAACAAAGTATGCGAAATCCTTGGATGCGATTTGCGGACTGCTAGAGAAATGGTCAAGGGATGGTATAAGGAGCATGGATGTTCAGAAAATACGGGGGCTTTATAAAAAGAGAGCGGTGGTGGACAACAATGTGTTAAACGATTTTTATGAGTTGGACAGGATGGATTTACTGACGAGAGTGTTTGGCCGAGTGTGTGTTCCCGAAAGTATTTTGTGGAATGAGACTCCTGACGATATCCGGACGGCTTTGCGACAAATCGATTACGAAACGGTCTCTTTGCATACGGAAGAGGGATACGGGCTCATGTATCAGCTGCTGACAGAATGGACAGGTTTGAGCGAATATGATGCAGAACTGATTGCCATTGCCGGTCAAGATATGATTGTATGCACATCGAATGAAAAAAGGATCATCAATGCATGTGAAAGTTATGGCATCGAATATACGGGAACTTTAGGAATTTTATGTTGCGCGTATGAGCGTCGGTTGATCGGACGGGAAGAATTCAAGGGATTGATTGACCGGTTGTTTTCCGATGAGTGCAGCTGCCACTTGCATCCGAGGTTGAAGAACCAAATTTATAAACAGTATCATTTGCAAGATGTGTAGCCGTGTTGAACAAGACTAGCGCCTTTTGCATTGAAATAGGGAACGGTCCTGTCTGGATGCGATTCAAGGACGGCCTTTCTTTGAGAACATTCCACGTCTTCCACCAAAAACTGGCCGCAAAGACCCATGTGGCAACGGGCAAAAACGTATAAAACGTGCTCCGGGCAGTAGCAACGCTGTTTTCGATCAAAGAAACAACCCGCCCCATGCGTTGAAGCAGGGAGCGGGCTTTCCGCTTAAAACGCCACCGCCATCAAGCTTAAGCTCCCATACTGGTACTCACGGAACAACACGCGCGGCGCCCCGCCGCGATCGCCGGCCCCGTAGGCGATCCAGTACGGCGCGAGATGCTCGGGCGTCGGCACGGCCTGCTTGGCGTACGGCGCCTTGTTCTCATACTCGAACACCTCTTCACTATGGGCGGCGGATCGGCTGAGAAGCCAATCATCAAATGCGACGGCCCATTCGTCCGCCTCCGCATGCCCTTCCCAACGGAGCGCCATCAAATTGTGCACCGTCCCGCCGCTGCCGATGACCATCAATCCTTCGTCACGCAATGGACGCAGCGCC
>NZ_PIJF01000035.1:0-34151 GCF_002809985.1 Geobacillus sp. WSUCF-018B | reverse complement strand
AACATGCGATTCACCTCCTTGTCTATCAATATTCACATCATAGACAAGGAAAGAAGAAAATATTCAGCTCACTTTATGATGTGGCTGAATAGTTACTTTTCCGCAAATTTCATTACGGAAAATACCTATTTTTTGAAATTTCGTTTACAGAGATTGATTGATATTGTAAAATTTTAACGAATGAAGTTGAGAGAAATGGTCTCATGGATCAAACCAGCACACCACTTATCCCCTGTAAAACTCCATGTTTCACCGCAACGCGTGTTCCAACCAAATGCATCGCTGCTCGCTGCGTTTTTCAGGGGAAGGAGGAGAAACGATGGTGAAAATCAACATTTTGCTCATAGGGGATCATGGCCTTGTCATAGATGGCATCCGTCAGCTTTTGGAACGCGAGCCCGACATGGAAGTAGTGGGAGCCGTCTTCTCTCCAACCGAACTAGAGAAGGAGGTCGCTGACTTCCAGCCTGATATCATTGTCATCGATGCTCCGAGCCAAAGGGAAAACAACCTCATTTGGATAAAGAACATCTCATCACAATTCCCCGCAAGCAAAGTGGTCATGTTATCGGGGGATGCCAGTACAGAATATGTACAGGCCGTCCACGAAGCAGGCGCCTATGCCTTTGTATCCAAATGCGACTCTGCCGAAACCCTGATTCACGCCATTCGGGAAAGCTATCGTGGGCTGAAATCATTTCCGGCTGATCTTGCTTTCTATGACGGCTCGCCCTTGACCGACATGGAATTGGCCGTTCTCAATCTCATTGCTCGAGACAAAACAAACAGCGAAATCGGCGAACAACTGAACATCAGCAAACGAACCGTGGAACACCACGTGTCTTCCATTTTGCGAAAACTTCGCGTCAAATCACGAGCGGGAGCAGTCGGAAAAGCATTTAGACTTGGCTTGCTTGAGTAACCCTGTTTAGTGGTGGGTGATTCGGGCTGCTAACCATTCCGTGGTCAAGGACGGCAAGTGTGGTGTCTGCTTCGGCCACCATCCCCCCTTCACCGGTACTCTTCCTCCGTATTGACATTGCGCCAGACGTCACTATCTGCGGCAAGTTGCTCGGCGTCCACCCAACGGACGCGGGCGCCGTCAATAAGCGAGATCATCCGCCGTTCGCCGGCGTCAAGCAGCTCGGCGATCACGGAACGAAGCCGACGATGGTATAGAGCGACCAATGGCTCTGGGCGGCCGCCATGGAGTGGAACGATGGCGTCAAACGTCGGATCGATATAGGAAGCAAGCCGCTCCGCCACTTCCCGCCGCATGTACGGCATGTCGCACGGCAGGACGAACACCCAGTCGGCTCGGCTCTGTTCCATGACGGTGTAAAGGCCGGCAAGCGGCCCACAGCCGCGGCAGCGCTCCACATCGAGCAGCACCGGGATGTCCGTTTGGCGGCGGAATTCATCGATAAGCGACGGGTGGCTGACGATGTACAATTCATCGGCGACGGATCGCAGCGCCGCGACGGACCAAGTGAAAAACGGAGCTCCTTCGTGCAACGCAAACGCCTTCGGCCGCCCAAACCGGCGCGACTGGCCGCCGGCGAGCACCGCTCCGGCAATCGTTTGTTTCATCATGCTTCCCCTTTCCGGACATCCATCGTTTGTTTTTACCGTACCATACGAACCGGCGAAAAAAAAGATTTCCGCCTGCAGACGGAAATCCCAATGGAGCGGATGATTTATTTTTTGCCGATGGCCACCCGCCATACGTCCGGCCCTTCCTCTAAGTACTCCCATGTAAACTGATCCGGACGCTCCATCATGAATTGGTATTGCAGCGGACGCGGGTCATGGTCATTCGTCAGCTCCATCACTTCCCCCGGCTTCAAACTGTCAAACAGCCGAAAAATTGCCGGATGGCGATCGCGCGGCGGATAGTCCGGGGCGTGGATTTTGGCAGCAAATTGGTTCATAACATTGGCCTCCTTTGTAGTATAATGAATTATATACTTTATCATAACCGCTTGAGCCTTGGGCGGTAGTGACGAGCGTCACAGCCCGAAGGTGAACATGTTCAATCCCCATGAAAGGAGAAATGGCGGTTGGAAGAGCTTGTTGGCTTTTGCGCGCAATGCGGCAAGCCGATCCATTGTCTGCATGGGTTCTTAAATGGCGTCGTCAGCCGAGAAACAGAGACGTTGTACTGCTTTCCGTGCCATGACAAGCAAAAGGAAATGGAACACACCACGCCGGACAAATGCCACAAGTGATTGAAAACGCTCATAAACGAAGGGAGCTGACCCAAAAATCCGCTAAAAAGCGGACTTTTGGAGTCAGCTCTTTCTTTATGAAATCGTGTATTGATCATGAACGATTCCGACTAAATCCCATGTTTCACCTTAATAAAGGAAGTTCGATTTTCGTCAAAACAATGCCGCTGCCGGGATTAACATGACCGTACGGGCTAAAACGCACTCCTTTTCCTGGACGGATGCAAAGCGACAATGACCCAAAACGTTATTTTCAAATTTCTGTGAATCATTTATAATATGAATGGGGAACGATGATCCTCATTTGTTCTGCGCTACAATCCCATCCCTTTCCTCAACCACTTACTCTACACGCTCGTTTCCCCAGTCCTCAAAAGAAAGGAGCGATTCATCACCACCCGCTTTCCCATGGCTGCTATATATCTTATTAGAAGGGAGGATTTTCCTTGGAAGCGATATTGAACCAAATTTTGGACAAGCTCCAAATTATCGAACAGGAAGTAAGCGACGTCAAAACAAACATGGCAACGAAACAAGAACTCGAAGAAGTGAAGCAAAACTTCACAACAGAGCTTGAGGATATTAAAGCCAACATGGCAACGAAACAAGAACTTGAAGAAGTGAAGCATAGTTTCACAAAAGAGTTCGAAGACATTAGAGCCAACATGGCCACCAAACAGGAGCTCGAAAAAGTAAAACAAAGCTTCTCAAAAGAACTAGAAGATATTAAAGCTAACATGGCCACCAAGCAAGAACTTGAAGACATTAAAGCCAGCATGGCCACCAAGCAAGAACTTGAAGATATCAAAGCCAATATGGCCACCAAGCAGGAGCTTGAAGACATCAAAGCCAACATGGCTACCAAGCAAGAACTTGAAGACATCAAAGCCAACATGGCTACCAAGCAAGAACTTGAAGACATCAAAGCCAACATGGCTACCAAGCAAGAGCTTGAAGACATCAAAGCCAACATGGCTACCAAGCAGGAGCTTGAAGACATCAAAGCCAACATGGCTACCAAGCAGGAGCTTGAGGACGTAAAGAACAACCTAATGAAAGAATTAGATCATGTCAAAGCCAATATGGTCACGAAGCAAGAATTTGTTTTCCTCCAACAAGCAGTGCTTGAAACAAATGAAATCGTTAAGAAAATAGAACAAAACATGGAAAAGCACGAACGGATTTTAGATCTTCTTTCTAGGCGTTCGATTGAACACGAAGCGGCAATTTCCAGCATTCGTCTTATAAAGACAACATGAGCAAGGAGGAAGCATCTCTCCTTGCCTTTCTGAGGTGCGGCGGCCTTTATGTAAGAAAGAAGCTCGACCATTTCGTGAACTACATGAGCCATATGATCCAGTGGAATGATATCGCCTGGCAACGTGAGATGATTCATGGTACACTCTTCAAAAATTATGATGATGTTTCATAAACAAATCGCTCCTTTTCCGGCGATAGCGGTTATGATAACTCTATTCTGCCAGAAAACGAACGATTCTCTTCTATTTTCGTGTAAAAACGGGCTAATCCCAAAACGCATTCGCGTTTTGGGTCAGCCCGTTTTTGTTATTCTTCCTCCGCCAAATTCGCCGCCGGCAGCTCTTCCCCTTCGCCGTGAGTTGGTTTGCGCAAATGGAACATCGCTTTGATGGCAAAGACAAGCAAGGCGGCGACGCCGATTAAAAAGATCGTATCCGGAACGAAGCGGACAAGCAGCAAATTTTGTACGACATCTTGTTGCAAAAACGAAGGCGAACGAGACGCCCAATAGCCGTGTTCAAACGCTTCTTTGATTTGCAGCACCCCAACCGGGAGAAGCGTGATGAGAACCATGCCAGCCAGGCCGATGTTCAGCATCCAGCAAGAGAATTTCAGCCATTTGTCATTCCACGCCTCTGGTTTGACAATGTTGCGCAACGAGTAAAGGAGCACGGCGATCGCAAACATGCCATACACGCCCATCATCGCTCCGTGGCCGTGAGCCGGCGTTAAGAATTGCCCGTGTTCAAAGTAGCTGACCGCCGGCAAGTTGATCAGAAAGCCGAGCACCCCTGCGCCGACCAAGTTCCAGATCGCTGTGGAGATCAAGAACCAGAATGTGGCCTTATACGGGAAGTTGACCCCGCCGTCGCGCATCATTTTATATTGTTCGTACGCTTCTAAAATAAGGAGCGTAAGCGGAATGACCTCGAGCGCCGAGAACACCGCGCCAAGAGCGATCCATACTTCCGGCGAACCGTTGTAATAATAGTGGTGGCCGATGCCGATGACACCGCTGCCTAGTAAAATCGTAAATTGAAAATAGAGAGCCCGGACCGTCGATTTTTTCGTTACGAGCCGCAATTGAACGAGCAAGAACCCGATGACAACAACGGCGAACACTTCAAAAATGCCTTCCACCCATAAGTGGATGATCCACCAGCGCCAAAAGTCCGCCATCGTAAAGTTTGTGTCCGGTTGGATAAAGAACGCGAAGATGTAAAAGAACGGAACGGCAATGGCTGAGTAAAACAGCAAGTGGATGAGCCCGCCTTTGTCGCTTTCCCGCTTCAGCCCGCGCTTGACGCCGCGGAAGACGATGAACAGCCAAAGGAGCATGCCGACCACCAAAATGATTTGCCAAATACGGCCGAGCTCAATGTATTCCCAACCTTGATGGCCAAACAGGAACCATTCGTTTCCTAAATAGCCGTTGACGCCAAGCCATTGGCCGATCATGCTGCCGGCGACAAGGACGACAAGCGCCCAAAAAAGCAGATCGACGAGCAGCCCTTGCTTTTTCGGCTCTTGCCCGCCGACAAGCGGGGCGATGAAAATCCCCATACCAAGCCAAGCGGTGGCAATCCAAAAAATCGCCAGCTGCAAATGATACCCTTTGGCGATGTTAAACGGCAATAGGTCATAGATCCATTTGATGCCAAAGAAGCTGTCCGGTTCCGTATAGTAGTGGGCGAGCAGCGCCCCGAACATCGTTTGGACGAAAAAGAGCGCCGATACAACGACGAAATATTTGCCCGTTTTCACTTGCGACGGAGTCAGCGGCTGCCGCCGCAAATCGATGACTGGAAACTTCCCTTCTGCATACGCTTCTTGCATGCTTAACTGATAGCGGTGGAACACATACAAAATGATCCCGATGAACAAAATCAAAATCGTGACGCTCGCGCCGCTCCACCATACCGCGGAAAATGACATCGTATTGCCGGCGTCCTCATAGTACGGCCAGTTGTTCGTATAGGTGATGTGGTCGCCAAGTCTTGGCGTGCTTGACAGCCAAGCGGTCCAGAAGAAAAAGTCGGCAATTTGCTTGATTTGGTCGCCGTCCGCGACCCAAGCACGGCCTGATTTTGGCATGTCGCTTTCTTTGATCAATCCTTTTTTCAATCCCCAACCATCGCCATTGGTGAACACGTCGCGGTAATAGTCGCGCACTTTTTCCAACCCGTATACTTGCGCATCTGTCAGGACGAGAACATCCGTAACCGGGTTGTAGCGATTTTTTCGCATTTCCTTGATGACTTGTTCGCGGATGATCGTTTTCTCATCGGCGGTTAAATCGGCAAACGGTTTGTGATACCGCTCTTTTGCTTTGTAATCTTGCATGCCTTCCGTATAAATTTTCAACGCTTCCGCCGTATAGTCCGGCCCCATATACGACCCATGCCCAAGCACGGTTCCGTAATCCATCAGCCCGTATTTTTGGAAGACGGCCTGCCCGCCGATGATCGTTTCTTTCGTCATCAACACTTGGCCGTCTTCACTGCGCACTTCCTTCGGCCTCGGCGCCATTTCTTTAAAAATCCAATATCCGCCGACAAGCAGGACGGTAAAGCTGATCACAATAGTGAAAATGAGAATCGATTTGAGAAAACTGTTGGTCGTTTGCCGCCCCGGCCGCATGTTGGGGCGAACGGATCGATGAACTTCCATATGAGCCAACCTCCTTCTCGTTTGTTCGCCCCCATTGTAGCGCGCTGATCGTTCGGCGGTTTGTGAGCCGGGGCAAATGTCCGTTATGATTTATATCACAGCTTTATGGCGTGAGAATGTATACAATGAAGGCAGAAAAGGCCAAACGGCGCGGATGTTCAAAAAGAGAAAAGCATCGATGCTCTGTTGACAGCCGCCACACTTTTGTCACATTTCCAAAGGAGAGAACGCCATGGCGAACCATTGGATGAAAGACCGCTTAAAAGCTGTTCCGTTGTTTCGTGAACTGTCCGATTACGAGCTTGATTCGCTGGTTGCCATTTCCCACGTGCGCGTTTACAAGCCGCGGACGTTTGTCTTTATGCAAGGCGACCCGCTCGAGCGAGTCTATTTCATTCATTCCGGCACGGTAAAAATTTATAAAACGGACTTCAGCGGGAAAGAACAAATCGTTTCGATTTTGCAGACGGGAGAAATGTTTCCGCATGCCGGCTTTTTCTTAAAAGGCACCTATCCGGCCCACGCCGAAGTGGTCGAGGAAGCGACATTGATCGCGATCCCGATCCACGATTTCGAACAAGTGCTGATGGCGAGCCCTGAACTTTGCATAAAACTGTTTCGCGTCATGGGCGAAAAAATCGTTGATTTGCAAAACCGGCTCGAAGCGCAAGTGCTCCATAATACGTACGAACAAATCGTGTTGCTTTTGTTGCGGCTGACGCGCACGAACGCCGTCAAACAAGGGAAGTGGCACCGTCTCACCGCCCATGTGACAAACCGCGAGCTGGCCAACATGATCGGCACCGCCCGGGAAACGGTGAGCCGCACGTTGAGCCAGCTGAAACGGAAAGGGCTGATTGACGTCGACGAACACGGCTTTTATTTGATTGACCGCGAAGGGCTCGAACAAGAAATCTTTTTCTAACTCCTTTTTCCCCATCGTCCGGCACCGGTCGGGATGCGCAATGGAGCTGATGGGGTTTCCTTTCAAACATTTCGGCAAGCCCATCTTTCTGGAACATGCTATTCCGCCCTTTCAAACGAAAACGAAACCTTTTTTCCAAAGTGGAATATGTCATGTTTCGGCCGAAAGATGTGAGCTATATCACAACATTCCACAGTGAAAATGATTATCATGATAGTCAAAAAGGAGGGAAAGCGCATGGGTGTGACGATTGAACTCGATGTACGCGAAGATTTGCGGCAAAAGCGGGAACCGTTTGAAAAAATTATGAACGCCATCAAGCCGCTGCAGCCGGGCGATACGTTCATTTTACACGCCCCGTTCAAGCCGCTGCCGTTGTTTCCGATTATGAAAGCGAAAGGATTTACGTACGAGGCCGAACAAATCGAGAAAAAACATTGGAGAGTAACGTTTGTCAAACAGGGGGGATGACCGATGATCCTCGATAACCGCGGACTCGAGCCGCCGCAGCCAATGATGCGGACGCTCGCTGCCCTCGCTAAGCTGAATCCTGGGGAGACGCTGACGATCATTAACGATCGCCGCCCGATGTTTTTGTACGAGCAGCTTGACGAGCTTGGCTACCGGCACGAGACGGTCGCACGCGAAGACGGCAGTTTTGAAATCCGCATTACGAAAGGATGAGCAACGTGTTTCCTACTCGCACGGGGACGGAAACAGACGTCCGTCTTCCGTTCTCGTTTATCATGTTCGCCGTGTTGGCGTTCGCCGCGTCGCAGCTTATGTTGCTTGGAGCGATTCCCTCACTTAGCAGCGGCGCGTTCCGGCTGCCGTTCGTGTGGGCGGCGGCCCACCTGGCGTTGCTTGGCTTTGCATTGATGACGGCCATGGGGGCGATGTACCAGCTCGTTCCGGTCGCCTTTTTGACGCCGATTTGGAGCGAGCGGCTCGGTTTTTGGCAGTTTGCGATCACCGCTCTCGGCATCGTCGCCTTTGCCGCCAGTTTAGCGTTTACGCCAAACCAGGCGTTTCTCCCTGGCTTGCTTCTGCTGTTCGGCATCGTGCTGTTTGTCTGGCAAATGGCGATGACATTAAAACAACAAAAAAACAAAACGATCATGACGCTGTTTGTCGCGACTTCCTTGTTGTTTTTGCTGCTGACGGGCGCCGCCGGAGGGCTGCTTGCCTTTCACTTTTTCGCCGCCACAGGCGCAAACAGTCATGAAACGGTGTTCGGCTTGCATGTGCTGTTCGGGCTGTGCGGCTGGTTCACACTGCTCATCATAGGCTTTTCGTACAAAATGGCGCCGATGTTCTCGCTCGCCCACGGCTTTTCGCTGCGGCCGGCGCGTTACGTCTATGCGCTGTACATCAGCGGGATTGCTGTGGCGTTCGCCAGCTTATTCTTACGAAGCCACGCATGGCTTATAGCCGGTGCAGCCTTGCTCATGAGCGGATTCGTTGTTTTCGCCTGGCATATCCGCGCCATTTTGCAAAAGCGGATGAAAAAAACGCTTGACCGCCCGTTCCGCTTTTCGCTTTCGGCCATCGTCATCGGCCTTGTGCTGCACGTTGCCGCCTTTGTCGCCATCGTCGTCGGCAGCGGACGGCTGCTTGGCATCATTGTTTATCTATTCATTGTCGGCTGGATTCTCTTCAGCATCGTCGGCTATTTGTTCAAAATCGTGCCGTTTTTATGGTGGACGCATCGCTACAGCGAAAAAGTCGGCCAACAAAACGTGCCGACGTTAAAACAAATGATGAATGAGCGAGCCGTCACCGTCCAATGCCGCCTATGGCTCATCGCCCTCGCGCTGGCGGCCGTTGCGCTTGCTGTCGCGAGCGTGCCGCTGTTCGCCATCACTCAAGTGCTGTTGGCTGGATTAAGCGTTGCCTTTGCCGGAACGATTTTAACGGTCTTCCGAAAATAAGCGAATGAGGAGGAAAAGAACGATGGATGTCCGCGAACTTGCCATTCAACAGCTGAAAACGGTCCTTGATCCGGAGCTCGGCATTAACGTCGTCGATTTAGGGTTGATTTATGACTTAAAAATCGAAGATGGGCATATCAATGTCCTGATGACGCTCACGACCCCCGGCTGCCCGCTTCACGACTCGATCGCCGGCGGCGTCAAACGGGTGCTTGAGCACATTGACGGCATCCGTGACGTGCGCGTCCAAGTGACATGGAACCCGCCATGGACGCCGGAGCGAATGAGCGAAGACGCGCTCCGGCAGCTTGGGCATTTCACAACCATGCCATCAAAGGAACGATGACAAAAAAGGCGAAGGCGATGTATCCGACATATCGAATCCACCGGGGAAATCCTCGCCAATCGAGGGCTTCCCGCTTCATCGCCCCTCCCGCGGCGATCCGATCCAACTCTTCGACCGGCGAAAACACCCGGTCATCCATCCGTTATTTGAATAAAAAATGTGCTCAAACGAAAAATCCGCCTTTTTTGTTTTTAAAAGGCGGATTCCCTCTTGTGAAGCACGCTTTAGCTGACCACAAACATGTTCGTTTCCTCATTGCCGATTTTGCTTACACATGCTCGCGAAACCAGCGCACCGTCTCCAAAAACGCTTCACGCGTCACTTTATGGCCGGCGTGCGGGTCGGCGATGAATTGCAGCCGGTCTTCGTTTCCTTCATAAAGTGGTTTAATTTGCTTGTAAAACTCATATGTATAAGCATACGGGACGACTTGGTCGGCTTTCCCGTGCCAGATGAACAGCGGCCGGCCGTCGAGTTTTTCCGGCTGCTTGGATAAATCGTAGCGGGCGAGCTTTTCTTTTTCGAGCGCAAGCAGCGTCGGCGGCAGCGGAATGTCGATTTGGCGCCGCTTTCCTTCTTCAATCATCTCATCAAAAAAGGCGCTGTAGTTCGGGCAGCCCATGAGCGCCACCGCCGCCCTCACCCACGGATAGACGGCGAGCGCGCCGAACGTGACGATTCCGCCCATCGATGTCCCAGCGAGCCCAATCCGTTCTCGGTCAGCCAGCCCGCGGCTTACAAGGTCGTTTTTCATCTCCTCGATTTCGGTGATCGTGCGCACAACAATGTCCCAAAACGACAGCTGCAATTTCCGTTCGCTCAAGCCTTCGTCCCGTTCACCGTGAAACAGCGCGTCGGGAAGCACAGCGCGGTAGCCCGCCTCGGCGAGCAAGTAGCCGAAATGCAAATTATGTTCTTTGGCGCTCGTAAAGCCGTGGATAAAGAAAATCAGCGGCAGCCGTTCGTCCCGCTTTTCCAGCTTGACAACGTGAAGAACCGGCACGCCGGCCAACTGTTCCTGTTCAATGATCACCATGGTTGCACAAACCCCTTTTCTTTTTCCATCGCTGTATAGTTTACCATATGGACAGCGATTTTGGAAAAGAGTTACACTATGTAGTGTAAAGAATAACGAGGGCAAAGGAGTCGGACATGAAGCCGTATTTAATCGCGTTGGATTTGGATGGAACGTTGCTCAAAGGGGATAAAACGATTTCTCCATTTACCAAAGACGTCATCCGCCGCGCCATCGACGCCGGCCATTTTGTTGTCATCGCCACCGGCCGCCCGTACCGGGCAAGCTCCATGTACTACGAAGAACTTGGCCTTGCAACGCCGATCGTCAATTTCAACGGCGCGTTTGTCCACCATCCGCGCCAGCCGTCGTGGGGCATGCACCATTACCCGCTGCCGCTTGCGATCGTCAAAGACATTGTTGAAATCAGCGAATCCTATGGAATCAAGAATATGATGGCCGAAGTGTTAGACGATGTCTATTTCCACCAACATGACGAGGTGTTGCTTGACATCGTCCGCCTTGGCAACCCGACCGTGGAAATCGGTGATTTGCGCCGCTCGCTCGGCAAAGATCCGACGAGCGTGCTCGTGTACACGGACGATGATCATATCGAGCGGATTCAATCACACTTAGCGAATGTGTACGCCAACGTCATCCACCAACGGCGCTGGAGCGAACCGTGGCATGTCATTGAAATCATCCGCCATGGCGTCCATAAGGCTGCAGGCTTAAAACAAGTCGCTGACTATTTCGGCATCCCAAGGGAGCGCGTCATTGCTTTTGGCGATGAAGACAACGACCTCGAGATGATCGACTGGGCCGGTCTCGGTGTTGCGATGGGCAACGCCATCGAACCGTTGAAAACCATTGCCGACGATGTGGCAAAAACCAATGAAGAAGACGGCGTCGGTGCATATTTGCAGGATTTGCTTCGTTTGTAGTTTCCATCACGGCGGCTTCCGGGCCGCCTTTTTTGGCGCCGTCCATTAAGATGGATGAAAAAGCGCGTTTCTCCAAAATGTTCATGAACAGAAAAAAGAACTGTTTCGATGCTGCTCCGTTGGCGAACGCTTTGCTGGAGCGTTTTCCGCGTTCCATCACCAGCCTTATCTGCTTCCTACAATCTAAACGCTGGCTGATGCTTCTCTTTTCGCCTTGCTCCAACCGCCTTGCCGCTTTGTAGAGCGACTTGTGTTGTAACGAATTTCCTTACTACTGTTCCCCCCGTGCGGTTACACTATACGTGACGCAACGCGCGTCTTCATATTTTAAAGGGGGAATCCGTCATGGGCAAACGAAACAAATCGAAGCGTTTCGTCCAACAAAGCGTCGATGCGGTTGAACGGCATGACAAGCGAATCCCTTATCATTTAACGTACGCCGAGGCGGAAGCGCGCAAAGCGGAAAAAGCGATGGAAACGTCGCTTGGAGGAGCGTAGCGATGGGCAACCGCCTGTTCCAAGAGGCGCGCAAAGCGGTCGCGCAGGCCAAACAAGCGGCTAACGGCGAAATCGACATGAACGTCGACCACGCCATTGCCATCGCCAAAAACGCCTTGTCATCTGCCTATGCGCATTCCAACACGGCGGAAAAAGCGCAGTTGCGTCAATTTCAAGCCGAGCTTGATGAGCTCACCCACTAAACGGCTGCGGTTTCCCGCAGCTGTTTCTTTCGCCCGCTCGAGATTTTCCATTGTATTCCGTCCGAAAAACCGCTACACTAAAAGAAGATAATGAATCGCTGTTCACCGGCCAAAATCGTCCGTTCATTCGATGCGGCTATACTATATTCATTTTTGTTCACAAAAAGGGGGACGAACCATGTCCATTCAAATCATCACCGACAGCGGAGCCGATTTGCCGCAATCGTACATCCGCGAGCATCAAATCGCCTTTTTGCCGCTTGTCGTTCATTGGAACGGCCAAGATTACGAAGACGGCATCACGATCGAGCCGAAGCAAGTATATGACGCCATGCGCCAAGGGCATACGGTGAAAACGGCACAGCCAAGCCCACTGGCGATGAAGGAGCTGTTTTTGCCATACGCCAAAGAAAACCGGCCATGCCTTTACATCGCCTTTTCATCGAAATTATCCGGTACATACCAAACAGCGATGGCCGTGCGCAGCGAACTGCTTGGTGAATATCCGGAATTTCGCCTGACAATCATCGACTCGAAATGCGCCTCTCTTGGCCAAGGGCTCGCCGTCATGAAAGCGGTCGAGCTGGCGAAACAAAACACACCGTACAACTTGCTTTGTGAAACGATCGAGGCGTATTGCCGCCATATGGAACACATTTTCACCGTTGACAACTTGGACTACCTCGCGCGCGGCGGCCGCATCAGCAAAACTGCCGCGGCCTTTGGGGGCTTGCTCAACATCAAACCGCTTCTCCATGTCGAAGACGGGGCGCTGATTCCAATCGAAAAATGGCGCGGGCGAAAAAAAGTGTTAAAGCGCATGGTCGAGTTGATGGGCGAACGCGGCAACGATCTTCAAAAACAAACGATTGGCATCAGCCATGCCGATGACGAAGAAACCGCCTTGGAGCTGAAACAAATGATCGAAGAAACGCACGGCTGCACGCGCTTTTTCCTCTCCGACATCGGCAGCGCCATCGGCGCACACGCCGGACCGGGGACGATTGCCCTCTTTTTTCTGAACAAATATATTGAGATCTGACGCCTTTCCCGCCGGACAAAACACGGGCGCCTGCACAACACAGGCGCCTGTCCTCATCACCGAAGTTGATCAAGAAGGTTGTAGTAGTAGTACGTTTTGGACCGCATCCGGCCATCCGAGAAAATGAGTTGCTGTTCCTCAAACCGATTCAAATAGCGCCGAACCGTCGCTTCCGGCAAACCGGTCAACTCCGCCATCATGTTCGCGGTAAAAATCGGGTGCTGGAACATGACATTGACAACGGTTCGAATATTATGGCTGTTCACAAGCGCACTTGCCTTTTCCAAATCCTCTTCATACAAATCGTTTACTTTTTGAATCAATCGAACATTTTGTTTCGCTTGTAAATGGACGCATTGCAAGAAAAACTGAATCCATTGCGTCCAGTCGCCTTTGTAGCGGGTATCATTCAAATAGCGGTAATACTTGTGCTTATCCCGTTCAAGCACATCGCTGACAAAAAAGTTCGGGTAATCGATGACACCTTTACTATACAAATAGAGCGGAATCAAAATTCTTCCAATCCGACCGTTTCCGTCCAGAAATGGATGAATCGTTTCGAACTGCGCATGAATTATGGCTACTCTCACTAATTCATCATAATCATCGTTCGGTTCATGAATGTATTTCTCTAAATTTGACATATACTCATTGACAAGATGCGGCTCCGGAGGAATGTAAGTGGCGGTTTCAATCGTGCATCCTTCCGGACCGAGGAAATTTTGCACCCTTCGGAATTCCCCTGGCGACCGATGGGATCCGCGTACATCGTTTGACAACAAAATTCGATGCAACTGCTTAAACAACCGAGTCGAAATGGGGATCTCTTTCAGCGCATCCATCCCTGCCACTAATGCTTCATAATAGTTTAATGCTTCTCGCACATCGCTGTTCGCTTTTCTGCTTTGTGCTTCAGTCTCCATCACTTCATCCAATGTCACTTGTGTCCCTTCAATTTTCGTCGACTGCACCGCCTCCTTCAGCATGATCGGCCTGAGCAGAAATCGCGGATGCAGCTTTGAATGCCGCAGCATCGTTTGATACTCAACCATCGCCTTATTCGCTTCGATCAATTCGCGAAGAAAACGCATTTGATTCACGACATCTTCGCTAAGAGGAAGCTTGAAGGGGACAAACGGTTTTCGTTTCATTTTTCATTCCCCTTTACGAACATTTTAGATAAAAAATGATCGTTAAACACCTATATCTACCCTATTACAAACATTTATCTCTATTTTTGTACTTAATTATACTCTGAAGCGAACCATTTGTTAAGAAAAATTCTCCATTTATCTTTCCACAAACTACCTTCCCCTATTTCCATATAGTTCATTTCCATTTACCGCATACTAATGATGGACGATCGAAACAAGGGAGGGCTACCGATGCCAAACACGAGCGACAACGACAAAAAAGCGCGCGACAACCAAGCGAAGCGCCATGAGAAAAACATGATGCGCGAGAAAAACCGCGAAGCCGGGAAGTTCGCGTATTCGAAGAAGACGGATCATTTGTGAGCAAAATGACAAAAAAGGCGGCCGAAACACCGCCTTTTTCACATTGTTCCCCTGCATCAAGTCCCGCTTTCAGCATGGTGCTACATGCCGGCCTCTTCCGGATAAAGGACGAAACTAACCTTCTTGCCCCTTTGATCATTGTTGTCTTTCCTCCCACCTTTTTCTATAATGAAAGTACATCACACGCCCGGGAGGTCGCTTATGTCCAAAGAAAGTTCGTTTGATATCGTATCCAAAGTCGATTTGTCGGAAGTGGCAAACGCCATCAACATCGCCATGAAAGAAATCAAGACGCGCTACGACTTCAAAGGAAGCAAAAGCGACATTTCGCTCGAGAAAGACGAGCTCGTTCTCATCTCCGACGACGAGTTTAAGCTTGAGCAGCTGAAAGATGTGCTCATCGGCAAGCTCATTAAGCGCGGGGTGGCGACGAAAAACATCCAATACGGCAAAATCGAGCCGGCATCAGGCGGCACGGTGCGCCAGCGCGCCAAGCTTGTCCAAGGGATCGACAAAGAAAACGCGAAAAAAATCACCACGATCATCAAAAACACCGGCTTGAAAGTGAAAAGCCAAGTGCAAGATGACCAAATTCGCGTCAGCGGCAAAAGCAAAGACGACTTGCAAAAGGTGATCGCCGCCATTCGCGAAGCCGATTTGCCGATTGACGTGCAGTTTGTGAACTACCGCTGAAACAGGCAGAAGCGCGCTGCCTGTTTTTTCATAAATAGAAGAGTGATGTTTATAGGGGAGGAAGCAAGTGTGTCTGATTGGGGGATGATCGTTTCGTTTCTTCTCGGTTTTTCCTTCCAATGGGTAGCCAAAAAGTTAGAAAAATGGAACGCAGCCTTATACGGCCGCCTATTCGCTGCATTGATTGGAGCTGTTTGGGCATGGTGTGGTTTTGTTCAAGGCGGATTGCTGCAGTCTGTTTCGATGCTCGGCGCGTTTTGGCTCAGTTACGAAGTCATCCCGCTGCCGAAACGAAACCGCGTGCCAACATATGACATCATTGCCGAACTGCAAGCGAAAGGGGCAAAAGAAATTGTTGTTCCACGCGAAAAAAAGCGAGCGTTGCTTGACATCGGCTTCTCCGCCTTATTCATCGGCATCGCCATTCCTTATTTTTGGATTGGCTCTCCATCTCCCGTTGTGGAGCTGTTTCTCTTATACGGCTTTTTATCGATGGCGGCGGGACTTTTCAAACGCATGGCGCTTTTTCGTTCGCTCCACCTGTTTTATGACCAAAACGATCATGCGCTCTATCTCATCTCTTCCGTTGAGGCGAAGCGATATCCATTGGATCAGTGCGTTGACATCCAAGTGCATACAGCCCCCGATATTTTGCAGCTATTCCATCTGTTTCACTTGTTCTCCCCTCATGCCGACTATACGGTCAACATGGGAAAAACGTGGAAGCTGTCGTTTGACGGGGAACGAGTGTATCTCAATCCTGGATCGCTGGCATCAATGAACATCCTTCCAAAACCGTTGTCTTCGCAGAGAGAGATTCACATCCAGCCGTTTTATCATCCAAGCAATTGGAAGCGGCTGCTTGGAAAAGCGTATTTCTCCGCGGCCGTCAAAGGGGTGGGGGCTTACGCCGCCCTTCTTGCCTTGCTGGCGTATTGGAAAATCGATTCCATCACCATGATCGCCGCCATTCTCTTTTTTTGGACAATTAACCTATTCATTTCTGATCGAGTTTTGAAAATTGCTCTCGATATGAAACCGGTCACGAATCCACCTATCCAGCACATCATTCGGACCATTTGCGCACGGGCCGGCTTGCCCCATCTTGCAGTTTATACAACAGAGTCAAGCGACTACAACGGCTTTGCGGCAGGCCCTTACATCGGTCGATCGCTGATCGCCTTGACATCGGAAACGTTGAAACTTCCGCACGATGCGTTGGCAGGAGTCATCGCCCACGAAGCCGTCCATGTCAAAAAGCGGGACGTTTTAACTGCGCAGCTGTTGCAGTTTGCCTTCATCATGGTGATTTCCTCCATCATCGCCGGCGTGTACGAAGCAGCCGCCCATTGGTTGGAAACACATCGCGCCGCAACGTTTTTGATCGGTTGGACGCTCATCGTTCTATTGTATCCCGCTTTCCGTTCATGGCTTGTGCAGTGGATGGAAGTGCGCGCTGATCATCTCGGAGCGACGCTGCTTGATGGCGGCAACGACCAGATGGCCAACGCCTTAGCCATTCTTTCAAAAAATCAAGACCAAGCCATCGAGCAAGCACATAGCTACCACATCGATGCGAAGGAAAAAGACGATGAGGAGGAAGATGCATTTGCCGAGGACGGTTCTTTCACTTTCGAGAGAGAGGACTGGTTTTCACGCTTTTCCAAATTTCAACTATCCCCCCATCCGCCGATGTATTGGCGCATTCATTCGCTCCGCACGACCGAAACCGGATGGAGCACGCAAAAACTTCGATTATGGTGGCGCGACTGTTGGCGCGAATCGCTTCCTGATTTTGTGAAAGAGTGGTTGCATATATAGATGCAATGAAATCGTTTCACATATCTTTGACGGAAGACCGAACAACAACCTGGAAGCGGCGTTGTTCGGCCACCCGACAGCCGGGTGCAATGACCAGCAAAATCGATAAATGTTAAAGTTTTAGATTGCATCTATATTATTATGATGAAATCCGCTACTGCCGCGCCCTGCCAAGCTTGGGGCGGACAAGCTCGGCAACAGTTTATTGCCGTTTTTGGAAAGAGGGGGGCTCTTCTTTTTTCTTCCCCTCCATGCACCCCTTTCTCTAAATCGTCGGGCATCGTCCGCCCGCGAACACCTTTAAACAGGCAACCATCATCAGACGCCAACCACCCTTCCGACCAGAACACCGGCAACAATGATCACCAATGTCGCCCCGACAATCGGCTCGGCGAGTCGCATCGCTTCTCCTTCCCCGCCGAGGCGGCCGATCGCGGCAGCAACCAAAGCAAGACTGATGAAGGGATCCTTAATCTGTTATCGATATTTCCGAATGATGGGCATCCAATATGTGCATCTTCACCGTGCCGCCAAGATAGTGCCGTACCGAATAAGCCAGTTCCTCTAATGCTTGATGAAGCGCCTCATGCCTCGTATCATCAATCGATTCGATGCAAAGGAAGGCGTGCTTCGTCTGTTCGGTGAGCATCGTTCGTTGGGCTTCCCGCCAATTCCAGCAGCGGCATATGGCGCCCACGTCATCTTTATACACGATTTCTCCTTCATACGGCGGGTCGTTTTCCTCGCCTCCCAACGGGATGAACGGTTCATGACCATCCGCCAGCGCCAGCCGGATGTCGCCGACAAACGTGTCGATATCCTCCCCTCCGCATGGAAGCCCGTAACGCAATGAAACAGAATTATAAATATCCACAAGCGGGTTGATCGTTCGGATGTGCTGACCGTTTTTCACTCGTTTCAGCAGCGCTTCAACCGAACAACGCGCCCCTTTTTTCGTTTTGAATCGCCGAAACGCCTCTCGCCAAACAACGATGACGGGGTTGCGGCTCAATTCTTCAAACTCCAGGAATTTCCGCGCCTCTTTCTCCGCCTCTCGCAGCATTTGTTCGTAAACGCTGGCATTCTTGATGCCGTTGTCAATCCCTTGGGCAACGACCACACCGATTTTGGCGTGGGGAAATATGGCCCAAACATCGTCTTCAACAACAAAACGTGTCATCATCCACTCCTCCATTCTCTTACGGTTTTGAAGGGCTCGCCAAGGCGGAGATTTCACTGCTGTTGCTTTTTCATCAGGGAAGCGATTCGCTTTTCGTTTTCAAATGGCATTTGCTCGAGCTGCTTGATGATCCTCTCTTGCCGATGTACAGAATGGTTTTGACTTAATTTGGCTTTTCCCTCTATTCGCTCGATATGGATTTTAAAAGCTTGAATTCCGCTTCTCATCTTGGAAAGCAACTTAGCATCGACCTCTGACAGCTGGTAACGGCTGTCCGGCGCTTCGTACTTTTCTACCATATCGTGCAGCGACTGCATGATTTCTTCTTCATCGTCGATCAACTCCACGTTCCCGTACACATGGACATTCACATAATTCCATGTTGGCACCGCCTGGTTCGTTTCATACCAGGAAGGAGAAATATAACAATGCGGACCGTGGAAAATCGCCAAGACCGTCTGATGTTGAATGTCGTTCCATTGCGGATTAGAACGGGCAAAATGGCCGTACAAACACGTTTTCTCCCGATCGAGCAACAGCGGCAAATGGGTGGCAAACAGCTCCCCTTGATGCATCGACACCAAGGTGGCAAAACTGTTCTCCTCGATCACCTCATAGACGACAGACATATCGTTGATGGCAAAATGCTTCGGAATATACATCAGTCCTCTCCCCCATCTTTTCAATTACAGCATTCCATTCTTCACAATGTATAATATAATCAAAACTGACATAAAAAAAGTGACAATAACAAAAAAATAAACATGTCAGGAGGATGAACATGAAGACGATCATTTTTGACTTGAAGGACGGCTCGCCTAAATACAAGCAAATCTACGAAAAATTGAAATCATTGATTGAACAAGGCGACATTCAAGCCAATGAGCCGCTACCTTCCATTCGCCAACTCGCCGAATCATTGAATGTCAGCCGGAACACAACTTTAATGGCTTACGAACAGCTGGTAGCGGAAGGATATATTCGCGCGGAAAAACGAAAAGGGTATTTTGCCAATGAAGTGGAACCTCTTTTCATTCCAAAAGCCCGCATTTCTGCACGCCAATCGGCAAGGGAAGCAGCAACGTCCGTTGTTGTCGATTTTCGCGCCGATACCGTCGATGCCGATCATTTTCCCGTTAAAGCATGGAGAAGAATTTCCAATCAAGTATTGACGGCCAAAGGATGTTTCCGCTATGGGGATCCGTTTGGGGAATTATGCTTGCGCAAGCAAATCGCCATCTACCTTCTCGAATCCCGCGGGGTGATCACAGAGCCAAACGCCATCATCATCGGAAGCAGCACGCAGCAAATGCTTCTCTCCCTTGGCTATATTCTAAAAGATGAATTCAACAGCGTGATCGTCGAAGACCCTGGTTATGACGGCGCCAGAGAAGCGTTTTTGTTTCACCGCTTTCAGCTGGAAACGGTGCCTGTTTCCGAAACCGTCATCGATCTTTCACCGCTCGAGAACAGGCGATCGCGGCTCATCTATGTCACCCCTTCACATCAAAGCCCGATGGGAGTCAGCATGCCGATCCAGCAACGGCACAGGCTCATTCAATGGGTGAACAACGTCGATGGCTATATTATCGAGGACGATTACGACAGCGAATTCCGTTACACGCAAAAGCCGTTTCCGGCTCTTGCCTCCATTGATTCGTCAAGAGTCATTTATCTAGGCAATTTCTCAAAATCGTTTCTGCCTGGGATTCGCTTAAGCTACATGGTGTTGCCGCCGTCGCTTTTGTACCGTTATCAGCAGCGGTTTCGCCTTTTCGAGAGCACCGCGTCCATCCTCAGCCAATTGGCGATGGCCAAATTTATGGAAGAAGGGGAGTGGAGCCGCCACATTAAACGCATGCGTCTCGTGTACAAACGAAAAATGGAGCATTTAACATCACTACTGCGAAAAGCATTTGGGGATATGATCTCCATTATTGGCGAACAGTCCGGTTTATACGTGTTAATCAAAGTTCATTCCGATTGTTCAGAAGAACAGCTGCTTCAACGCGCCCTATCGTGTGGGGTAAAAGTGTATCCCACTTCGCGCTATTTTGTGAACCAACGGCCAGACCGACCCATGATCAAGCTCGGTTTTAGCGGCTTGTCGCTCGAGGATATTGAGCTTGGAGTAAAACTGCTCAAAAAAGCATGGTGTTGACGACGACTTCACGGAAAACGCCCCTCTTTTTACACAAGCTCACGGAATCCCTGTCTTGGCGTGTATTTTTGATCGGTTTCTAATGTCACGTTAATTTTAAATATTTACATTTTTTTGTTTTTTTGTATAATACACTAAAGGGGAAAGAGAATATGGGTGGAAAAAATCATAGACCATTTAATATGTGGTGCAAAATTGATATAGCTATTGAACTTTCCACCAGTATTTCTACAGAGCTTTTCTATCGACTGGAAGGACATGGTTCTCTTACTGTAGTCCCTCCTATTCCAACAAGTGACGACATACTAAAACATGCTCCGTCTCAAGTCCCAGCGAGTTGGTAATAATCCTTTCGGGTGGTCCTCAAGATTTTTCAAGACCACCCTAGCTTATTAAATGGAAAGGGTAGAAAAAAATGATTGCCGTGCAAGACGTAAACAAAATCTATCCGCCAAACCGCCAAGTATTACATAATGTTTCCCTTGAACTGGTTGAAGGGGATCGACTTATTCTGTTAGGGCCGAATGGAGCCGGAAAAACTACTTTAATAAGATGCATCATCGGGCTTACTGCACCAGACAGCGGCAGCATCTATGTCAATGGAGTAGATGTTGTCCGCCATCCAGATGAAGCGCGCGAGTCGATTGCGGTCGTATTTGAAGAAGCTGACAACTCCTATTCTTATTTAACTGTTTTGGAAAATCTCTTATACTTCGGCTTGCTGAACAAATGGAGTCGTGCTGAAGCAAAACGAAGAGCCGAACGAATGATGGCCGTGTTGAATCTAACCCCATACGCTGAGCGTCTTACCCAAACCCTTTCACGTGGGATGAAACAAAAACTGGCATTTGCGATCGCCTTAATGAAAGGAGCGCCGTTTTTGTTCCTTGATGAGCCAACTCTTGGCCTTGATGTTGAGTCGCAACATCATATCCGAACCATGTTAACGGAAGAAAACCAATGGTGGAAAGCCGTTCTCATCACCACCCACGACATTCCTTTTGCCCACGCCGTTGGAAATAAGTTTGTCTTTATTCAAGGCGGAAAAATCGTTTGGAGCGGCACGAAAGAACATTTTTCAACTCCAGCCGACCTTGAAACTCATTTTTTGGCCGCTATTCGTTCCAACCTATCCGTCTAAGGAGGTGAGTCGGTTGCCCCTGCAAATCTTGAATGTAGTATTGGCTTCCTTTTTGAAAAAAAGGGCAGAGTATCGTCGGTATTGGTTCGATTTTACCGTTGGCCTTATCATTAAATTTGTCTTTTTTCTCGGTACGCTGTACGCAAGCCCGATACAAACCGGAAAGGAAGCGACGCTCAAACTGTTCGGTTTCAGCCTTTGGTACTTAAGCGCTCATTTGATCTCAAAGCTCGGCAACACGGTGATCGAGGAAGCGTATCTCGGCACGGCAGAGCAGGTACTTTCCACCAAGACTCCCCCATGGCAAGTTTTAATGGGCGTAGTGATCGCGGAAATCGCATTATCATCCGTGTGGGTAGTGCTCTTTTTCATCTGTGCGGCTTTGATGATTGGATTTTCCGAAATTCTCTCGGGAATATTATCCATGATAACGGAGATCGTCGTATTTGGCGGCGTAAGCCTAATCGGGATGACGGGAATCGGTGTGTTCATTTTAGGACTGTCCCTTCGCTTAAAACAAGTCGGAGCCGTTACCGAGGTGCTGCTTTATTATTTATTAATCTTCTCAGGTTTTTTTCTATCTTCAAATTTATTGCCGACAGCCTTTCATATTCTCAACTACTTTTCTCCCCTTTCTTGGGCCGTGCAAGGAGTGAATGAAGGATGGCCCGTATTCTTTCCTGCTCTCGGCATCTCGCTATTATGGCTGGCCATGGGCTCATTGGTCTTGAAGCAACAATGGCATTGGGCGAGAAAAAACGGAAAAATCGGAAGCTACGTCTAAAAGAGTGGACGTTATCCCTCACCTTTTGCACCCTTTCGGTGAAAATCGAGAGGATGTTTTCGCGACCATGCCGAATGAATCCTCGGCACTCAGGGAAAGCAAAGGAGTTTTCATAACACGGACATCTTGCACGAAGGGGACTCTCTTTATTACAACGCCGCCTGCGAACATCAATTTATGAACACAGGCAACGAAGAGTGCCGCTATGAGCTAATTATTCACTCGCCTGCTTCGAAAACATGACCCATAGTCATGTCCGCCCAAGGCGTTGCTTTTTTTGCTTTTTGCCGTCACATAGAAAGAAATCACAGCATCGACGGCGAATAAAAGAGATGGCATTTCTTTGACGGAGGTGTGTGAATGAACATCGGCCAAGAATATTTGCGAGTGGTGCGCGCACGCTTTGTTGACATGAAAAAGACCGCCGAACGGGCTATGGACCAATGTTCGGAGGAACAGCTGTTCCATTGCTTTCATGAGGAGGCCAACAGCATCGCCATCATTGTCAAACATATGAGCGGAAATATGGTGTCGCGCTGGACAGACTTTTTGTCGTCGGATGGGGAAAAACCGGACCGAAACCGCGATGATGAGTTTATCAACGACTTCCATACGCGCAAAGAAGTCATGGCTTGCTGGGAAAAGGGGTGGTCTGCTTTCTTTCAGACGCTGAACGAACTGCAAGAAACGGATTTGTTGCGGACGGTCACGATCCGCGGCGAACCCCATTCCGTCATCGAAGCCATTGAGCGGCAAATGTACCATTATTCGTATCATATCGGGCAAATCGTCTATATCGCGAAACAGCTGAACGCAAACAACTGGAAAACACTGACCATACCAAGAAATCGAAAAACAACATAGGCAACTCCTTATTCGAATGATCATGCAAACGCCATCCGCCCCTCAGAACCGTCAGCCGATAAAGGTGGATGGCTTCTTTTTGTTGTTTGTTGTTCCTTCCCAATCATACCTATCGGGATCGCAGTCATCGTCTGGAAAGTTTCACAATACCGACCAACAAACAAACCATCCCTGCTCCCCACGCCAACCCCGCCTTGCCAAGAAGGAGGGAGATTTCTTCGGATGCCTGCACATGGGTAAGATCAAAGGAAATCGCCTTCAGCGCAAATGAAACAGCCAGAGACAGCAACAAGAAATGGGCCAATATCCACAGAAACGCCCGCCCCTCTCGATTCCTTCGCCAAAGAAAAACGATTGTCGCAACCGCGATCAACATCACAACCGAAAAGCCGCCGATGAGCATATCCATCACATTTTCTTCCATAGGCAAATGATTGGGCAACGTTCCCACCTCCTCTTTTTCATCATATCATGTCTTTCTATTCTTCTTCCCTGCGTCCGATCCCTTCTTGTATGTGAAGCCGCCCATGGGCTTCTTCGTTCCCCTTTACGCAAACGCCAAGCAGGCGCCCATCTCCCTATTGCAGAGGGCGGCGCCTGCTCTGATTGTATAGATGCAATGTAAAGCTTTAACACTTTTCGTTTTTACCGGTCATTGCATCCGACTGTCGAGTGACCGAACAACGCCGCTTCCAGACCCATGAATGGGTCTGTGAAGCGAGTCGTTGTTCGGTCCTCCGTCACGCTAAAGCGTGACGGAGGCAAGCCTGTGGCTTGCCTTCGACAGTCAAAAATGGATAAGCCACTTTTTCCGTCAAGGATATGTGAAACGATTTCGTTGCATCTATATGGTTACTTTTGCTGCATCTTAAACTGCAAAAACAGTTCGTTGTAGTAGGCGAGCATGTGTTTTCCTAAGTTTTCGTACACTTCGAGATGTCCAGCTGAATCCAAATCGGGGTAAAAGCGCCGATCGCCCGCGATGTCTTTTGGCAAATAGCGAAGCGCCGCGCGATTCGGCGTCGAATAGCCGACATACTCGGCGTTTTGCGCCGCGTGTTTCGGGTCGAGCATAAAATTGATAAACGCGTGCGCTCCTTCGATGTTTTTCGCTGTTTTCGGAATGACCATGTTGTCAAACCATAGGTTGGATCCTTCTTTCGGCACGACATAGTCGAGCTTGTCGTTTTCGGCGATGATTTCCGCCGCATCACCCGACCAGACGACGCCGATGGCCGCTTCTTCATTCACGAGAAGCAGCTTGATCTCATCGCCGACAATCGCCTTCACATTCGGCATGAGTCGATCGAGTTTCCGCTTTGCTTCTTGCAAATGGGCTTTGTTCGTGTCATTGAGGGAATAGCCGAGGCTGTTTAACGCCATCCCCATTACTTCGCGCGCTCCGTCGACAAGCAAAATTTGGTTTCGCAAACTCGGATCCCATAAGTCGTTCCAGCTTGTGATGGTCTTGCCGCCAAGCATCTCGCGGTTGTAGACGATGCCGACCGTCCCCCAAAAATACGGCACGGAATACCGGTTGTGCGGATCAAACGACAAGTTGAGGAACCGCGGCTCGATATATTGTAAATTCGGCAGCTTGTCGTGATCGAGCGGCAACAGCAAGTTTTCCTCGATCATTTTGCTGATGGCGTAATCGGACGGAACGGCGACATCAAACGTCGCCCCGCCTTGGGCGATTTTCGCCATCATCGCTTCGTTGGAATCGAATGTTTGGTAAATCACTTTCCACCCTGTCTCTTTTTCAAACTCCCGAATGAGCGCTGGGTCGATGTAATCGCCCCAGTTGTAAACGGTCACCGTTTTGCCTCCGCCGTACCCTTCCGCTTCGTTCAACCGGTGGGTGATGAACATGAGGACGAACGCGGCGATAAACACGGCCGCAAACCCTTGGACAAGCCGTCTCACCTACTTTCGCCCCCCTATCCCGTACATTCGGCCGCCTTTTTGGCTGAGCACGTAATAACCGATGACAAGCAGCATCGTAAATAAAAATAGCAGCGTCGACAGCGCATTGATCGATAAGGAAATGCCCTGGCGCGCCCGCGAATAAATTTCCACCGACAGCGTCGAGAACCCATTTCCCGTGACAAAAAAGGTCACGGCAAAGTCATCGAGCGAATACGTAAGCGCCATGAAAAAGCCCGCCCATATGCTTGGCGCCAAAAACGGCAGCACCACACCGGACAGCACTTGCCAATGACTGGCTCCTAAATCTCTAGCCGCATCAATCAGCGTCGGGCTCATTTCCTCGAGTTTCGGCAGCACCATCAACACGACAATCGGCACGCTGAACGCGATATGAGACAACAGCACGGACGTAAAGCCGAGCTTGATGCCAGCGATTGTAAACAGCAGCAAAAACGAAGCGCCGATGATGACATCCGGACTGACGATCAGCACGTTGTTGAGGGCGAGAAGAGCGTTTTTCGTTCGCTGCCGCTTGACATAGTAAACGGCGAGCGCCCCGATGACCCCGAGTATCGTCGCGACCGCCGCCGACAGCAGCGCAATGACGATTGTATTCAAAACGATGATGAGCAAGCGGTCGTCGGACAGCACGTCGCGGTACCATTTAAACGTGAACGATTGAAAATCGTGCATCGCCCCGCCGCTGTTGAACGAATAATACATCAAATACACAATCGGCGTATACATCACGGCAAACACGACTAACAAGTACACACGTCCCCACCAATGCGTCCGTTTCATCGGCTTCCCTCTTTCCTTCCGGTTCCTGTCAGGACGACGATGACCGCCATCGCGATCATTAACACAACAGCGATCGTCGCCCCCATTCCCCAATCTTGGGTGACGAGGAAGTGCTGCTCAATGGCGGTGCCGAGCGTAATGACGCGGTTGCCCGCAATGAGGCGCGTAATCATAAACAGCGACAGCGCCGGGATAAACACCGCCTGGCAGCCGGCCTTCACCCCGCCAAGCGTGAGCGGGAAGACGACGCGGCGGAACGTCGTCCAAGCCGAAGCGCCCAAATCGCGGGCGGCATCGACAAGCGATGGCGGCAGCTCCTCCAGCGCGTTGAAAATCGGCAGCACCATAAACGGAATAAAAATGTACACCGACACAAAGACAAAACTGAAATCGGTGAACAACAGCTGCCGCGGCCCAACGCCCAGCGCTTTCAACAAAGCGTTGGCCAGCCCGTACGTGCCGAACAGCCCTAAAAACGCATACACCTTCAGCAGCAAATTCACCCACATCGGCAAAATAAGCAACAACAGCCATAGCTGCTTGTGCCGCGTCTTCGTCAGCCAATAGGCGGTCGGATAGCCGATGAGCAGCGACACAAGCGTGATTAAAAACGCATACCAAAACGAATACGCCATCATTTTCAAATAAATGGGCGTCCATACGGATTTATAGTTGGACAACGTCCAATGGCCGTCAAGATCCAAAAACGATTCATACACCAAAAAGACAATCGGGGCCACGACAAACAGCACAAGCCAAATGCCATAAGGGATTAAATACCAGTTCCGCCACGCCCGTTCCGTCATGCGTCCTCATCCTCCTTTTCGAGTCGCATGACGTGAATCGCTTCCGGTTCAAAACGAAGGCCGACCGTTTCCCCGACTTCGGCCTTTTTCGTCGAATGGACAAGCCATTCGTTGCCGTTTTCGTCATAGCCGCAAATTTCATAATGGACACCGCGGAATAAGAGCGAATCGACGCGGATGACGATCTGCCCGTCTTCCGGCGCCGCGAGCTCCAAATCTTCCGGGCGGATGACGACATCGACCGGTTCATTTGGCGCGAAGCCGCGGTCAACACACGCAAACTGTTTGCCGGCAAATTCGACGAGGAAATCGTCGATCATGCGCCCTGACAAAATGTTCGATTCGCCAATGAAATCGGCGACGAATCGATTGACAGGCTCGTCGTAAATGTCTTTCGGCGTCCCAAACTGCTGAATTTTTCCTTTATTCAGAACAAAAATGTAATCGGACATCGCCAATGCTTCTTCTTGATCATGCGTGACAAAAATGAACGTAATCCCTAAGCGGCGCTGCAATTCACGAAGTTCATACTGCATTTCCGTGCGCAGCTTCAAATCCAAGGCCGATAGCGGCTCATCCAAGAGCAAAACTTCTGGCTCATTCACAATCGCCCGCGCAATCGCGACGCGCTGACGCTGGCCGCCTGACATTTCTTGAATGCGGCGGCGCTCATAGCCGTCTAAGTTGACAAACCGAAGCGCTTCCCTCACTTTCTCGCGAATGTCGGTTTCTTTCATCTTTTTCACGCGCAAACCAAACGCAACGTTTTCAAACACATCGAGATGAGGGAACAACGCATAGTCTTGAAAAACAGTGTTGACTTGCCGTTTGTTCGGCGGGACGTTTTGAATCGGCTTTCCGTGGAAATAAATCGTTCCTTGCGTCGGTTCGATAAACCCGGCAATCAGCCGCAAAATCGTCGTCTTCCCGCACCCCGACGGTCCAAGCAGCGTATAAAACTTCCCGCGCTCCATCGCAAAACTGACATCATCCAGTACGGCTGCGCCGTCGTATTCCTTCGTCACTCGCTCGAAGCGGATGATTTCTCCGTTCACTTTCAGCCCCCCATCTTCTTGATGTTCACTATTCCTAATTAGAACATAGGAGAGTAGAAAGTGCAACGGAAAAATATGCTTTCCGCCATGTCGGCGACTAAAAAACAAAAAGCGGCTGACTATTCCGCAGAACAGCTTCCAATTTTGCCCGCAATGCGGAAAGCCGCTGTCTCATTGATCGTTTTTTCAAATTTCCTTGCTTCACCGTATTGAATAATTTCAAAAAATACATTAAATTATATAGTAATAGTCAAGACGAAATAAACAACCGCATACGGACATTCTTATCAAGAGAGGGGGAGGGACTGGCCCGGTGAACCCTCAGCAACCTGGCCGCGGCCAAGGTGCTAAATCCAGACAGGCAACAGCCTGGAAGATAAGAAGAAGCGAACGAAAAGTCTTCTTCTTAGAAGGCTTTTTTCTTTTACTACAACGAAATGGGGGAATCAAACGTGGGGCTGCTCGATGAGTTGAAACAACGCATTCTCATCGCCGACGGAGCGATGGGGACGCTTTTATATTCGCATGGCGTCGACCGTTGTTTTGAAGAATTGAATCTATCGAATCCAGACGAAATCATTCATATTCATGAAGCGTATATCGCGGCGGGCGCCGATGTCATTCAGACGAATACATACGGCGCCAACTATGTGAAACTCGCGCGCTACGGCTTGCAAGACGAGGTGCCGGCGATCAATCGCGCCGCTGTAAGACTGGCGAAGCAAGCAGCCAATGGGGGGGCGTACGTGCTCGGAACGATCGGAGGGCTGCGCACGTTAAACAAAAGTGTCGTACCGCTTGACGAAGTGAAGCGGACGTTTCGCGAGCAGCTGTTTGTGCTGCTTGCCGAAGGGGTTGATGGTGTGCTGCTGGAGACGTATTACGATTTGGAAGAGTTGGAGACGGTGCTTGCCATCGCGCGCAAAGAGACGGACTTGCCGATTATCGCCCATGTGTCGCTCCATGAAGTCGGCGTTTTGCAAGACGGCACGCCGCTCGCGGACGCCCTTAGCCGCCTGGAGGCGCTCGGGGCCGATGTTGTCGGGCTCAACTGCCGGCTTGGTCCGCACTATATGATTCAGTCGCTTGAGGAAGTGCCCCTGCCCAATCGCGCATTTTTGTCGGCGTATCCGAACGCGAGCCTCCCGGATTACCGCGACGGCCGGCTTGTCTATGAAACGAACGCGGAATATTTTGAAGAGGCGGCCAAAGCGTTCCGCGATCAAGGGGTGCGCTTGATCGGCGGGTGCTGCGGCACGACGCCGAAACATATTGAGGCAATGGCAAAGGCGCTCGCCGACCGGACGCCGGTGACGGAAAAAACGGTGAAGCGGCGCACGGCATCTGTATCGGTGCAAGCCGATCGGCCCGCGCCGACTCCGCTTCCCGAGCTCGCCCGCACGCGCCGCTCGGTCATTGTCGAACTCGATCCGCCGAAGCAACTCGGCATTGACAAGTTTCTCGCTGGGGCGAAAGCGCTCCATGACGCTGGCATCGACGCGCTGACGTTAGCTGACAACTCACTTGCCACGCCGCGCATCAGCAACGCCGCCGTCGCCACGATCGTGAAAGAGCGGCTCGGCGTCCGCCCGCTCGTGCATATTACGTGCCGCGACCGCAACTTGATCGGCCTGCAGTCGCATTTGATGGGGTTGCATACGCTCGGCATCACCGACGTGCTCGCTATTACCGGCGACCCGTCGAAAATCGGCGATTTCCCGGGAGCGACGTCCGTGTATGATGTGTCGTCATTCGATCTCATCCGCCTAATCAGCCAATTCAACGAGGGATTATCGTACTCGGGCAAACCGCTCGGGCAAAAAACGAACTTCTCGATCGGTGCGGCCTTCAATCCGAACGTCCGCCATTTGGATAAAGCGGTCGAGCGAATGGAGAAAAAAATTCAATGCGGCGCCCACTATTTCTTGACCCAGCCGGTTTACTCGGAAGAAAAAATCGTGCAAATATACGAAACAACGAAACATCTCGCCACGCCGATCTACATCGGCATTATGCCGCTTGTGAGCGCGCGCAACGCCGAGTTTTTGCACCATGAAGTGCCGGGGATCACCCTGTCGGACGAGATTCGCGCCCGCATGGCCGCCTGCGGCAGCGACCCAGTAGAAGCGGCGCGCGAAGGAATTGCCATCGCCAAATCGCTCATTGACGCGGCGTTTGATTTGTTTAACGGCATTTATTTGATCACGCCGTTTTTGCGCTATGACATGACGGTCGAGCTCGTCCGCTACATCCATGAAAAAGAAGCGGCCGCCAAAGAAAGGAAGGTTGTTCATGGCTAACATCACCTTAGAACAGCAGCTGCAGCGAAAAATTCTCGTCATTGACGGCGCGATGGGGACGATGATCCAAAGCGCCAACCTATCAGCCGCCGATTTTGGCGGCGAGGCGTATGAAGGGTGCAACGAATATTTGACCCTCACCGCCCCGCCTGTCATCCGCCGCATTCACGAAGCGTATTTGGAAGCGGGCGCTGACATCATCGAAACGAACACGTTCGGGGCGACGCGCATTGTGCTCGATGAATACAACCTCGGGCATTTGGCGCTCGAGTTGAACATCGAAGCGGCCAAGCTCGCCAAACAAGCGGCGGAGGCGTTCTCAACTCCCGACTGGCCGCGCTTTGTCGCCGGGTCGATGGGGCCGACGACGAAGACGTTGTCGGTGACAGGCGGCGCGACCTTTGAGGAACTCGTCGCCGCCTATGAAGAACAAGCGCGCGGGCTGCTGTTGGGCGGCGTCGATCTTCTGTTGCTGGAGACGTGCCAAGATACGTTGAACGTAAAAGCTGGATTTCTCGGCATTTCCAAGGCGTTTGAGGCGGTCGGCCGCCGCGTGCCGCTCATGATTTCCGGCACGATCGAGCCGATGGGCACGACGCTCGCCGGCCAGGCGATCGATGCGTTTTTCATCTCGGTGCGCCATATGAAGCCGATCGCCGTCGGCTTAAACTGCGCGACCGGTCCGGAGTTTATGACCGACCATTTGCGGACGCTCGCCTCGCTCGCTGACACGGCGGTCAGCTGCTATCCGAACGCCGGGCTGCCGGATGAGGAAGGCCGCTACCATGAAACGCCGGAGATGTTGGCAGAGAAAATCCGCCGCTTTGCCGAAAAGGGATGGATCAACATCGTCGGCGGGTGTTGCGGCACAACGCCGGATCATATCCGCGCCATTGCCGAAGCGGTGCGCGGCATCCCGCCGCGGGCGATTCCGTCTTCGTTTGATGTCCACGCCGTTTCCGGCATCGAGGCGCTCATCTATGATGAAACGATGCGTCCGCTCTTTGTCGGCGAGCGGACAAACGTGATCGGCTCGCGCAAATTCAAGCGCCTCATCGCCGAAGGGAAATACGAAGAAGCGGCGGAAGTCGCCCGCGCCCAAGTGAAAAACGGCGCCCATGTCATCGACATTTGCCTCGCCGACCCAGACCGCGACGAACTCCATGACATGGAGCAGTTCGTCCGCGAAGTCGTGAAAAAAGTGAAAGTGCCGCTTGTCATCGATTCAACCGACGAGCGCGTCATCGAGCGCGCCCTCACCTACTCGCAAGGGAAAGCGATCATCAATTCGATCAACTTGGAAGACGGCGAGGAGCGGTTTGCGAAAGTCGTTCCTCTCTTGCACAAATACGGCGCCGCTGTCGTCGTCGGCACGATCGATGAACAAGGAATGGCGGTCACCGCCGAACGAAAGCTCGAGATCGCCTTGCGTTCGTATGACTTGCTCGTGAACCGCTACGGGGTGCCGGCGCGCGACATCATTTTCGATCCGCTCGTCTTCCCGGTCGGCACCGGTGATGAGCAATACATCGGCGCGGCGAACGAAACGATCAAAGGCATTCGCCTCATTAAAGAGCAACTGCCGGAGTGCTTGACGATGCTCGGCATCAGCAACGTCTCGTTCGGCTTGCCGCCGGCCGGGCGCGAGGTGCTCAACTCCGTCTTTTTGTACCATTGCACGCAAGCTGGGCTCGATTATGCGATCGTCAACACTGAGAAGCTTGAGCGGTTCGCCTCGATTCCGGAAGAGGAAGTGCGGATGGCCGAAGCGCTTTTGTTTGACACGAGCGATGAAACATTAAACACCTTTATCGAATTTTACCGAAGCAAAATCACCGCCGCCAAGCCGGCTGAGGAGAACTTGAGCCTTGAAGAGCGGCTCGCCCGCTACGTCATTGAAGGGTCGAAAGACGGGCTCATTCCCGATTTAGAGAAGGCGCTTGAGACCTACTCCGATCCGCTGTCGATCATCAACGGTCCGCTCATGGCCGGCATGGATGAAGTCGGGCGGCTGTTCAACAACAACCAGCTCATCGTCGCTGAAGTATTGCAAAGCGCGGAAGTGATGAAAGCAGCGGTCGCCTTTTTAGAGCCGTATATGGAAAAGAAAGAAGGAAGCACAAAAGGAAAAGTCATTCTCGCCACCGTCAAAGGCGATGTGCATGACATCGGCAAAAACTTGGTCGACATCATTTTAAGCAACAACGGCTACGAGGTGATCGACCTCGGCATTAAAGTCGCTCCGCAGCAACTCATTGAAGCGGTGCGCGAACATCAGCCCGACATCATCGGGTTGTCGGGCTTGCTTGTCAAATCGGCCCAA
Organism: Geobacillus sp. WSUCF-018B; assembly: GCF_002809985.1. NCBI lineage: Bacteria > Bacillati > Bacillota > Bacilli > Caryophanales > Anoxybacillaceae > Geobacillus > Geobacillus sp. WSUCF-018B. The sequence goes on along the minus strand of NZ_PIJF01000035.1, from coordinate 1,714 downwards.
CAGATGGTCGTCACCGCCCAAGATTTGCGGCAAGCCGGCATCTCAACGCCCATTTTAGTCGGCGGCGCCGCCTTGACGCGCAAATTTACCGAAAACAAAATCGCACCCGAATACGACGGCATCGTCTTGTACGCGAAAGACGCCATGGACGGGCTCGCGCTCGCCAACCAACTCCAGCAAGGCGAAATTGACTACAAGAAAAAAGAAGCGACCGAAAACGAGCCGACACGGCCAACGGCGGTCGCCACCGCGTTCAAATCGAACGTCTCGACCGACGTTCCCGTCTACATCCCGGCCGACCTCGAGCGCCACGTGCTGCGAAACGTGCCGCTTGACCATGTGTTGCCGTACGTCAACTGGCAAATGGTGCTCGGCCACCACCTCGGCTTGAAAGGAAAAGTGAAGCGGCTGCTTGAAGAACGGGACGAAAAAGCGTTGGCGTTAAAAGCGGTCGTCGACGAACTCGTTGCCGAAGCGAAAGAACGCGGCTGGATTCAACCCGCCGGCGTCTACCGCTTCTTCCCGGCGCAAAGCGACGGCAACCGCGTCTACGTTTACGATCCGGTTGATCACAAAACCGTGCTCGAGACATTCGACTTCCCGCGCCAACCGCGGGCGCCGCATCTTTGCCTCGCCGATTATTTGAAATCGAAAGAAAGCGGCGAAATGGATTACGTCGGCTTGTTCGCCGTCACGGCCGGGCATGGCGTCCGCGAACTCGCCCAACAGTGGAAAGACGAAGGCGAATTTTTGAAAAGCCATGCCATCCAAGCGTTGGCGCTCGAGATTGCCGAAGGATTCGCCGAGCGCATCCACCAAATTATGCGCGACCGCTGGGGCTTCCCGGACGACCCGGATTTCACGATGGAAGAGCGCTTCGCCGCCAAATACCAAGGCCAGCGCTACTCGTTCGGCTACCCGGCCTGTCCGAACTTGGAAGACCAGGAGAAACTGTTCCGTCTGCTTCATCCAGAAGACATCGGCATCCGTCTCACCGACGGCTATATGATGGAACCCGAAGCATCGGTTTCCGCGATCGTCTTCGCCCATCCGGAAGCGCGGTATTTCAATGTGTTATAAGCGGGGAACGAGAAACGAGCTGGACTATGTGAGCCAGCTCGTTTGCTTTTTTACGCACCAACCCTCGGCCGCGGAGATGTTTCCCGTTTTTTAGCAAAAAAAAGACGGGGATTGGCGCTCTGGGAAAATCGCGATGTTTGTTCAAATGTCAGCCATCATTGATTTCAAATGATGGATTCAGACATATAGCATTCGCACCCAGCAGCATTCCGCCACGACAAGAGGATGCAATAGAAACGCAAATTCACCGTTGACCGCCTTTTCAAATACCCGATAGGCAACCAAAGATTGTTTCTCATCGTCATTGGCTAAAAAACGAATGATGATGTTCGTGTCTAAAATATACACGTTTCATCCTCTTCTCCCTATCATCTACTCTGCGTTCTTTTCCCTCTTGGACATCCGTTCCTCTTTCGCTTGTTTGCGAATATCCTCCCATCTCATCGGACGGCTGTCTCCCCTAGGCGGCATGGTGCCGAACAAAGATAGCAACGCATCTTTCTTTTTCACCTTTAACGTCACCTCTTGATTTTCCCCGTGAACTACCCCCACTTAATTTTCTAGCGAAAATTTGAAGTGGGGGCTTCCAAAGAAGTTTGACTGCTTCAAGCAATCCTTATTCTTTGAGGCGTGT